>JADFYF010000077.1 GCA_015233165.1 Candidatus Omnitrophota bacterium | reverse complement strand
CACATGGCCTATCCCGCCGAGAGTGAAGAGGAGATTCGAGTCAGGACATTAGAGTATGCCAAGAGTCATAAAGATTTTATGGCCTCCATGTATGAAGTTGTGTTTAAGAAAGGGCCTTTTTATAACATTCTCACGAATGAAGATTTTAAAGGACAACTTAAGCAATACCTTCAAGAGGAAGGTTCCCTCAAAGAAATTCCGTTCTATAAGAATCGATTTGTCGTCAATCAGGCGACGGGCAAGATCAAATATCCTCCTCAGTATAAGGGGATTAAGATTGATTTTGATTTATGGGTTACTCGTCATGGAAAAACCAGGGCCAATACGATTTACGGAATGTTCCAGGGGGATATTGATGAAGACGATAATCAACTGATTCCTGAGGGTGAAGCGCAGGCGCAGACGGCAGCCAAGGAAATCTTCATTCAGCTAGAACAGAAGATTAGGGCCGGAGAGAAGATTGTTATTGTCACAAGTCCCCTGAAGCGTTCTAAAGATATGGCGTTGGCATTTGTGAAATATGTGGGAGAGCAAGCGGGGATTATTCTTGAAGTGATTGTTGATCCCAGAGCGACAGAAATGAGTTATGGGGTTTGGGAAAATAAGACGATGGAAGATGTTTCTGTCGAAGAACAGGAACAGATGGCGTTAGTCAGTGAAGAGGGGAATGTCAATATTAGGCCTTTTCAGGGAGAGTCCGTGGAAGATTTATTATCTAGAAGTGAAGATCTGCTTTTGGATTTGAATCAGCAATATGCCCATCAGACCGTTGTTTTATTTGGTCATAAAATTCAACTAGGCGCCATTCGCATCTTATTGGGAGATAGAAGTCTTGTTGAAAGGGATGGGCATATTGAATGGCGTAATAATAATCTTCTTAATGCAAGTCCAATGGCGTTGAATCTTTGGTCCACAGAACGGCCCTTGGAATCCACTTTGAGAAATGCGGTTATTTTCGGGCTTGGCGGAATTGCTCGAGGGTTGTTGGGGGATCTTCTTCAAGAGGCCAAGTATTCCATGACCTTTATTGGCAATGAGAGGGAAAAAGATTTAGTGAGAACGGTTATCGAACAATCCGGTTATAGGATTGGGTTGCTTCACAATAATTTAGGTCCTGAGGGGGCCCTAAGAATCAATAGAATTTACGCGAGCGCGTTATCCATAGAAGATCCGCTATCCTATAAGGCTTTGGATGAGGCAGACATTATCTTGGTTTCGACCTTTCCTAAAGAATACGACAAGATAGCGTCTCTGATGGTCAAACTTTTAAGACACAGGATAGAAGAGGCCAAGAGATCCCGTCGAGAGATGAAATCGTTTAATGTGATTATTGTTTCTAATCAAAAGGGGGCGGATCTCATTCTTACTCAGTTAATCATCAAGGACCCCATTTTAAAGGGATATGAGCCGATTGTGAATCAGGTTCTAGGAGTTTCATCGGCGGTGGTGGATCGAATTATCCCCTCTTTTAAAGAAAGAAGTATTAAGCAGACCCCGATCGCTTCAGGAATGTTTTTGATGGCAGAAAATTATAATATTGGCATTCAAGTCTCCAAGGAGCAATGGCGAGGGGATACTCCTAAAGTAGAAGGAGTTTTTCATTGGGTTGAAGATGAAGAATTGGTGCGTAAGAAGAAGTTGTACACATTAAATATGGCGCATGCGATTGCGGCGTATATGGGGCACTTGAAAGGATACACCTTTGTTCATGAGGCCATGGCGGATGAAGAGATTCATGGGATGGTTAAAAGAACTTTACGGGACATTCTTGCTATATATCCTCAATGGTCCCTAGAGGGTGATTTTACCTTGGAGAGGATTATTAAACGCATTTCCAATCCATTGTTGTGCGATCCCTTGGTTCGTGTGGGAAGAAATCCGGTTTCAAAATTGGCTTACGATGAACGTTTGGTTGGAGTCGCTTTGGAATTATTGAGGCATTCGAAAGACATCACAGACATCGCTAAGGCGATCGCGGCGGCATTATTGTTTGATGAAGACAATGACCGTGAATATAAAATACTTCAAGAACTTTCTTTAGACACACAGGAATTGAAAGTCAATGTCAGTCAGTTTTTAAGAACTCACAGCCGGTTAGATGAGGGGGATCATTTAAGGCTTATAGAACTAGTTGTCGACGGAGTTCGAAAGTACATTAAGTATAGAGAATTAAGACAGGAAATGTTGAAGATAGAGGTGTCTGCGGATGAGTTTAATGAGGCTGTCCATGTGTTGTCTGAAGATGTCTACAAGATTGAGCTTAAGAGGATTAAACCTAAGAGTGAAAAAGGAACAGGGGTTTGGATTGAGGAGGGAGTTCAGTCCTTCTTGAAGGGAGAGCTTTTTAACGTCAGCAGCGAGAACGAACAAAGCCGTTTAAGAGAATTATATGAAGAGTTTCTTCGTCGGGGCCTTCTTCAACCCCAGGTCATTGTCCATATTAAGAATCTTTTTCAAAGTGCGGTTGCGTTATATCTTAAGGAGCTGATGCAGATTGCCCAACATTATAATGGCAATGTGGACTTATTCTTAGTGGTAGAGGGGGATGTCGATCAATATAACCATGATTTTTCAAGCACCTATAACGCGGTTAACGCCGTCCTTCCCTATCTAGACAGCTCTAAACAATGCATTCACGTTGCGGATGCCGGATGGAAGGTCCGTAATTCTCCTTCAACCTTGGCTTTTGGTTATCAGGGGCTTATGCCCTTCTCGGGGGCGATGACCTATGTTCATCAGGCTTTTTTGAACACAGGAGCATTTTTATTGCAGCTGCCATCCTATGGGACAAAGAATTATGTGATTGTCCCTAGCGACAGTGTCTTTTTCTTTGGAAATTTGAAATTATTAGATAACAGACATTTAAATCAATTAAGCCCAACAGATTCACTCCTGTTGGGCCTTGTTCCCACAACCAGGACGGAATTAGACAAGAAGGTTGTTGCTGGGGTCGTGGACAATACGCTTGAGTATGTTGTCGTTAAGCCGACGGACGAGTTGTATCGACAGAAGAAGGAGGTAAAGCCTGAAGATTTCTACACCTTACCATTTTTACAGGTATGGTCTAAAGAAAGGTTGGAGGATTTTATTAATGGTCTTAAGGCGGTGGCATTAAACGAGCAGAAGAGTTTCTTAAGCGTGCCTGTGGATTTCTTTATTGGTTTTATAGAACCTCTTTTCATTAATGAAGGAGAGTGGCTTTTACGAAAGTCAGATCAAATTCTTTCTCAGGATTGGTTAAAGTTGAGATTATTAGCACTTGAGCAATTTGGCCTTAAAGCACAACGAGTGACCTTTATGACCATGGCGCGAAATTCATTTATCGATGAGGGGCATGCGGCTGTCTTTATGGAACGCATCAGAAAGAATATTCGAAAAGAAGGGGCGTTTCGGACGATCTTTGTGGATTCAGGTGTCAAGATTTCAGGAGGATATTCGTTACGGGGATCTAATATTATCATTACGGGAAAAGGGCGGATTATTGTAGGACATGATGTGACCTTAGAGAATGTTTTGATAGATTTAGGGGACAATGGGAATGTGATTATTCCATCGGGATGGGTGATCAGGGATTCCTTTATCGGAGGAAAAACACTTTTTGTCGGCGAGAACGGCTATTTAAATTCCATGATTCATCGTCAAGTCAATACACAAGGGCAGTTGAGTATTTATCCGGTGGAAGGCTCCTTCCCGGGGAACGCGGAAACCATCATGGTGATTACAACTCCGCCGTTAGGCAGTCAGGAAATCATTGTCAGTATTCATTTCTCAGCCACTCATCAAAGTATTATGAATTCCATCTTTGGGCAATATCAAGGACAGCCCATCAGACAAAGAGAGTTGCGGTTAAATACGGATATTGTCGCCAGTCAAGACGATGTGGATATGCTTAGGCAAATGATCGATACACGTATTCGTTCGATGCTTCCGGTCAGAGCTCCTTATGAATCGATGGATTATGAGAGATTTTTACAAAATACCGTAGAACGCATTCTTCGTTCGAAACTGCCTGGGAAAGCATTTTGGACCACGATTTCAGGGATTCAAGGAGCAGGCAAGACGCTGTTTGCGAAAAGACTCACCGAAGAGCTAAAGATCAGGGGGCATCATGTTATTTTTTATGAAGAAGATTGGGCCCATAAGCCCAGGGGCGAACGACAGAAGTTAAAGGCGCAGAACCCGCAGAATTGGAAGGAGCATCGTTTAAATTGGCATCGATGGGATAAATATCGCGCGGATTTAAGTGCGATGCAAAAACTGACCTTATCATCAAGAATAGATGCTCCCAAGGATTTCAAATTAAAGGAACTTTATAATCCTCAAACGGGTCTGGCGAATGAAACACAGGATGTCGTCGTGTATCCAGATACGATTTTTATCGTGACAGGATTCTTTGTTGAAGATGGAAGCACCTTTAGTTTTCCGGATGAGACAGAGAACAGATTAAGAATTTATTTGGATATCCCATTAAGGGATTCCTTAAAGGTTAAGTTGGATCGCGACCATTGGAGATCTTCAGAGGACATCGTGGATCTTCATAACAGCGTGTATGCCCCTTCTTTTAGAGAGTATAAGGAGATCTTTAAGCCTTGGGAATCAGCGGATATTGCTGTTGAGGTGCGTTTGGATGACAGACAGGTGGTCGAAGTTTCGCAGAAGACAGATAATCCGGTTTTTTGTGAATTTAAGTTTCTTCGTCCTTCCTTCGTCAGGAACTTTGGAAGATATGTTGAAATTAAAACGGAAATCTTCACGACCGATGCCTATGAAGTTTGGGCGTGGGTTAAGGGGGACGATGAGAATTGGAGTTTTGATAACAATGTTGTCATTCGGCAAGAGGGCTGGAGAAAATTTGCCATTTTTAATATTGATTACCCTGAAAGAGGTTCTTTTAGCGTGACCTTTGTAGGAATCAGGAAGGGAGTTTTCAATGAGGGGGCTGGTCTTTTAGAGGAGCTTAGTCGTTTAAGAAATAAATCTCAAAAAGAAAAAGATGACAGGCGGTTGTATGAATTCAACTCTAAATATGGGGCGATCTGGATGAATTCTCAAGCCGGTTTCCCTGATATTGTCGTCGCTCCTTTGGATTCCAGCTTTTCATGGTTTGTTAATCAGCGCTATGTTCAGGAAGATCACCTATGGAGAGCGACCGTAACGGTATCTCTTAAGGATTCCGATGATGTGCTTGCCTGGGTCAGTGTTAATGGCGGGCCCAGAGAGTTTAAGAAATTAGATGTGCGCAGAAATCCATTAACCACACAGAATTTGTGGATAGGTATTTATGAGTCCAAGGTGAATCGATTGGAACGGCAGGATATTCAGTTCGCTATTCTTAACAAAGAGAAGGTGACACAGGACAATGATATCGACAAGATTTCCGCGGAAAGACGTGACGCTGAACGAAGAGGGACTCAAGCCGTTAGAGAGTTTGATAAGAAATATAACGTGACGTGGTCGTATGAGTATGGTTTTAAGAGCATTAAGTTAAATACGGGTAATACCGTCGTTCTACCCACATTTTCTTCAGAAGGAGAGTCTTCGAAAACTATTTTGGGAGTCATGCCTTTGTTCTTATTAGGTTTGGGAGAATGGACAGCGGTTATTTTATCCGTGGCACTGATCGGATATGTGATTTACAAGTTCCGCAGTAGAAAGATAGTGGCAGAGGATATCGACGATCCTTCCGTGGAATCCCACTGGATTCGAAACTGTTCGCTTGGTCTTACAGCCTTGGGGGTGGTTGTCTTTGGAATAATCATCGCTAAATCCAAGAACGAGAATTTAAACAGTCCTGATAAGGAACAAGATTTAGGCAAAAAGATCGTCGCTGTTCCTGAAAAGGATCAAACATTGGCAGAGGAAGTGGATTTGCGTCATTTTATCAAGCCGCCCGAAATCAAGACGGATGTAAAGCTTCCCTCTAAGGAACAAAATCTGGCTGACGTTGTAGAGTTAGGACCAGTCTTAGCAGAAGAAGTGATTATGCCCCCTGTTGTTCGACCTCAACGTAAACCGGCCAAAGAGACTCCTCAAACGTTGGAGAAAAGATTAACGGATCCATGGAAGGGGCTTTTTGATTTTAAGCTAAATCTGTCTCCTGCTAAACGCCCTGCCAATTCAGAAGAACAAAGGGGTGTCAAAGAGATCGCCAATCAATTTTGTCCGGTGACAGAACGGAAGATTCCTGAATCCAAGGAGTTTTTTATCAGGGCGCAGGGTCAGACGATTTATTTTAATAGCAAGGATAGTCGGACGGAATTTATAAAGAATTATAAGAAATACATCAATAACGTGGTGTTATATCATCCCTTCTTTATGGGAACTCAGGAGACCCAATGGATTTTAGAGCCGGTGATTAAGAAATTAAAAGACGATGAGGATAGGAAGAAAGATCCCTTCAAAGGGCTTCGGATCAAGGATATGAATATCCTGATGCTGATGTTGGGACTAGCCGGTTTCTTAGTAGGATCTTTTCGAAGACTTAAAAAGAATTCAGATCCGACATCGACGAAGGATGGGCAGCCGTTAAGCTTAATGAAGCTCATTATTTTTAAGATCGTTGTTAATATTCCATCCTTTATTCACTCTAGATCTGTTGAAGATAAGTCTATTGTTGAGGCGATCAGGAGTCTTAATCACTATTATTATGAAATTTCCGCACAACTTCAAAGGGCTAAGGATGACAAAAGGATTCGGGCTGGACCTGAAGGGTTATTTAATGTGTTAGCTTTCTTGGGTATCCATCTGAATGCCTTTAACCTCGATTCTTGGATCATCATCCATCCAGAACTCCTTCAAAACCCTAAAGAACTTCATAAAGTCCTCATTCACGAGGCGGGCGCAGTGTTTGGCCTTAGTCATGACGATAATCTTTTATTACAGGAATCTTCGGATCAAAGGTTAGACCATATCAGGAAAGCCATTAAAGCGGTCATTGATCAAGGACGCGTGGGCATATCCATTGATCCGACCTCGACCTCCGTGGCGGCTACTGGAAATAGCTCCCAACCTTTCGAACACAAACAAGAAGCGTTGGCGAAAGAGTTGGAAGATGCCAATGAAACGATAGTGATCGTCGCGCTGGGGCAGATTCAAGAGGGGGATCAGGAATTAAAATTAAAGGTTATTCAAAAGATTGTTAAGCATGGTTTTGATAAGGTTGGTCAACACGCCCTAGCGGCGCTGGGCCGATTAACCAGCGAGGAGGAAAAGGGCAACTGGGAATTGATCATCGGTAAATGGATGGAATTGAGAAATAATCATGAAAAAGGAGCCAAGCAAATGATTAAGGAGGCGGGCTTTGCTTGCGAAGATAATGAGAAGTTTGATTGGTTTAAAGCAGAGAAGAAGCTCTTACTTTATCTGGAAGGTTTATTTGAGAGTCCTTTGACATGTAATGTATCTACCATTGGGCGAGTCATCGTCCGATTGCCAAATATGATCAAACAGCAGGCAGGGTTAATCTGGCTCTCTAGAACACACCAGCCTCTGCCGAGGCAAAATAGAGTTAATGTTTTAGTCAAGGAGCAGTCCATTGTTCCGGCACAGGGGAGTTTATATGATTTACGTCATCCTCACATCGAACCGTTGGAGTTCTTGAGAATCGACGATATGGAGGAGCCTCTGGAGGTGTTAAGTCAGTATGAGATGGGAGGCGCGATTGTGACGATGGCCTATGAATTAAAAGCAGACGGAACGATGAGTATTAATGATTTTAGAATCAGAGAGGATTATCGAAAAAGAGGTTTAGCCTCCTGGGTGTTTGCCAGCAGGGTCGGTCAGTTGTTGGGGGAGTTTAAGGTTAAGCGTATCAAGTTTAATTACACTGCGATTGCAGCGCCTCAGTTTATTCTTGGGATTGCGGCTCCTACCAAGGAAAGGCTGGTCATAGGTCCGTTTTTTAATGCTAACGAGGGAGAATATTATCTTCCT
>JADFYF010000076.1:5232-7934 GCA_015233165.1 Candidatus Omnitrophota bacterium | reverse complement strand
GCCAACATGTCTCATGAGATTCGTACCCCCATGAACTCCATTATAGGATTTTCAGATTTGATGCAAGGCACGGATTTAGATGAAGTTCAAAAGGATTATGTAGATACGATTAAAAGTAGCGGCGATAAATTTATTGTCCCCAATCAAAAGGGTTGCCGTATTCGATGATAAGAAAACGTTATAAAATCTTTTCTCACTATCCTGCAACTCCTTTTCCACCTTCCGACGATCCTCTTTCTCCTTGTTAAGAATCTCAATAGATGCTGTTGAATTCCTCAAATCAAAACTCATCTTATCCAATGCGCGTGACAGATCCCCAATCTCATCTTCACTAGACAATCCCACCTTATAATCCAAGTTGCCGCTGCCGATAATCTGAGCCCCTTTATACAACTTCTCTAGAGGAGCACTGACCCTTCTGCTAATCAGTTGACCCAACACACAGGACAGCGCCCCTACCAAGAAAAAGATCCAAACAAAACTCTGCTCCATTTTCCGAAGGGGTAAAAAAGCCTCTGATTCATCAATCTCCGCTAACACGCGCCATTGCATTTCAGCAATATAATCATGCGCCCCTAAGCTAGGAATACCGCGATAATCAGGAAAAACACCCGTATGGATCTCATGAGCAGTATTCTTATTAACATGTTCGAGGGCTAATATCGCATTTGGCGTATCCACCTTTTGATTTAAAACAGTGTTATTTGAAAAACGAGAAGGAGTAATCATATACCCATATTTGTTAACAATATAAATCTCCCCTGTTTCCCCTAAAGCAGTCCTATCGATAACGATATCCGTTAAATCCTTTGGATTAACCCTTGCTACAAGTACACCTAAGAAAGACTTATTATCATCAAACAAAGGTGCGGACACGGCCATTAAGTTCTTCTTTTTAGTTACAGAGAAATATAAATCCTTAATGAAGACTTCTTTCTGTGCCCCAAGGAAATAAGAATCATTCGATTTATCCTGACCTATGCTACTCTCATCGGAGGAAGCCGCGATTCGTCCCGACGAATCCAGAAGCATATATTCTTCAATAACAGCGTCTGACCTCTGCTTACTTTTCAACAACTTGACGGCATTATCAAAAGCTTCTTTGTATCCTGGATCATTTGAACTTGTTTTAAGAAATTTAACGAATACAATGCTACGCGATGTCTGCACCACGGAAGACTTCAACATTTTCAAATAGGTTTCAATATGCTTCGTACGGGAATTCGCATTGGATTCAAGGTTTTGAAATATGTACCTACTTAAACTTTCTTGAGAGGTTCTATACACAAAACATAAGGCAACAGACAGGCAAATAAAGGAAGCACATAAGAAATAAAGGCTGATTTTATAACTGAGTTTCATAAAGGTCTTTCTATCTGCTTTTTACAACTCTATTCCAAGCTTCCTCTTAAGATCCGTGAGTTCCTTTTTAAGCTCTATGATTCGCTCTTCACGGCCGATACTGGCTTTATAAAAGACTTCTAATTCATGCGCACGCTTTCGCTCTTTTTCTTCGACTAGCTTAGCCTCAGTGACATCATGAATAATTCCAACAATAAATTCCCGCCCATTGAGATCTTTATATAATACTTTCTTTGTAATAATCGCTCTGCGAACACCTTGTTCATCCGTAAAGAATTCCTCGTTTACGTTTTCTAAACCCCTGCGAAAAACGTCCTCATCCTTAGCCCAGAACACATCCGCCTCTTCTTTAGGAAAGAAATCATAGTCTGATTTTCCATAAAGCTCTTCCTTGGTATGCCCCATAAACACACAAAAAGCTTCATTAACCAAATCCCATCGATGTTGAGAATCCTTCACAAAAATCGGGTCAGAAATAGAATCAATAATTTTAACTAGATATTCCCTGGAGGCTAAAAGCTCCTCTTGCATCTTCTTGCGATCGGTAATATCGTCCAGGGAAAAAAGAATATGGCGTTCGCCACGGATATCCATGGGAGAAGCATTGACGGCAAACCAAAGGAGCTGTTCCTGGCCATTCGCCAAACAAATTGTCCTGGAAATCTCTGCTCCTCGAATAATTTGACCAGTTTCAAGGATTTTGTTGGCTGTGGCGCGCACTAAACAGGTCTTGCATTCCTCTGTTGTCCCACAGCCTTCTTGGGATGTCTTAGCATTAACGCAACTTAAGGCATCGCCTGGCTGATGGTCGAAGACAGAAAAGAAATCCTGCCCTCCCATATCCAAAACCATTTGATTTACTCGTTTGACCTTAAATTGACTATCGACCAACAAGAGACCCACCTGAGCTGAATCGAAAATCGTTTCCAAATTTCTTTTTTCATCATCTAATTGAGACATCAATTCTCGCAGCTTACCTTCTCGAGCTTGCACTGTTAAAAAACCTTCTTCTTTGATTTTTAGAATAGTAAAAAACGATAAAAAAAGAAGCGTAAAAATAAAAGTAATCAAAATAAATACCAGACGACGGCGTTCAATATTTAGAACCCATTCTTTGGCTTCATAATCAAAACCTATGACGGCAATAATTGTATTATCTAAAGGATCTTTAATAGAGGCAAAACCAGAAATAACAGTCCCCCACTTATCTGTTTCTGGGCCGACGATGACATTGCCACCAGAAACAAATAGTTTATTGAGAATCTCGGTGTCTTCGTCGTACACATCCCCAGGCGTTGCTGCAGATTCTGAGGATATCCTTTTTAAAGGAGGTTCAACAT
>JADFYF010000076.1:0-5199 GCA_015233165.1 Candidatus Omnitrophota bacterium | reverse complement strand
CCCTCTTTATGTCCAAATAAATAGGCATAAATAATTTCTGGTTGACCTTTAAGGATATTAATTAATTGCTGTTGGATAGTCTGATAATGGTCCTTCTTAAGATCATCAGGGGTTCCTGAGAGGGATTTAATGAGAAGGGGGTCTAGCACCTCAGCGGCCACCTTAACGCGATCGATCAGATTATCTCGGTCTTGCTCTTCTACGATGCGGCTTATTGTATTCGTACAGAACCACCCTACTAAAAGAATTAGTGCAAGGCCAATCGTAAACCACAACCCTTTTTTATAATGATGATTATCTTCTTTCTCTAATAAAATCTTGAGAAAGCCTTTTAAATAATCTCTCCAAAGCAAGGACGCCAAAATAAGACCAAGAAGCATGCGAAGAATTTGAATAGGGAAATGACATGCCGATAAAAACGTTTCTTGATTAATAATTAAAGACGGTAAAAATGATCCCTTAGGCGTCCATATCAGTGTTAAGGAATAACCGCCTAAGACGATAGCAAATGTCGACAGGGAACGGTCTTTGAATTTCTCCGAGGAAGCAATAACCCAGGCAGCAAGCAGTCCCCCTACAACACCGATAACATAGCGTGAGAGGATATTGATGCCCGTCAAACCATCCAGTTTCCAGCCTAAGATCAATAGAAAAGATAAAAGAGGAACATAGACCCATATCCCCCCCATCCTTCCTTGATGTCTTTGTAATTCTCGACGGATAATCTCAAAAAGACATAAGAAGGATGCCATCATCAATACAATTCTAATGATTTTAAATACGTTGCTGTCTCCCGTACTCAAACAGAGCATATCCAGCCATTCTGAAATTCCGTGCAGAACCCCAAAAAGACAGATATATTTCCAGAAGTCCTGATGTTGTTTAAATTGGAAAATAAAATATGATGTCACACCAAGAAGGATAAAAGCTAAACCATAAACAAAAAATACATAATCCATTTGGGCTTTAAAAAACTCGATCATACCTTATTCCTTCGTCCATTTAAGAATTTGTCCCCTAAGCTTATTGCGATCAATGGGTTTGGTTAGATAATCACTCATGCCGCTTTGCAGAGCCTTTTCTTCGTCTTCCTTCATAGCCGCTGCCGTTAAAGCAATGATGGGAATATCTTTATTGATTTCGGCTCGAATAATACGGGTCGCTTCAATTCCTCCCAGGACAGGCATCTGAAGATCCATCAAGCAAATATCATAAGTGTTGTCTTTAAGCTTATCGATGGCCTGTTGTCCATCGTTGGCAAAATCACTCACACAGCCATACATATCTAGGTAGACCTTGATTAACTTCTGATTAGCCATCTTATCCTCGACAACCAGCACCCGTACACCCTTAATCGATAATTCCTCCGCTGTATGACGAGTCACAATCTTCTTCTTTTTCTTATCGTCTGCCAGAACAACCTGCAGAACATTGATCAATTCTTGACGCAAAAATGGTTTGGCTAGGAAGCCATCGAATCCTGCCTTCTGCGCTTCAGCAGCAGCTCCAGGCCTTGCATCCGATGTATGCGCAATGAACTTGATGCCTGCGTATCTTTCTTCTTTTAATAACCGTTCAACTAAGGCAACCCCGCTCATATCTGGCATCATAATATCTGAAATGATAATATCCGGTAAATCCTGCTGCCCACCAAGCCATGTTAGTAATTTATCGGCACTAGAAGCTACAAACATCATATGCATATCAATGGATTTGCAATAGCTATCAATCAGTTTGAGAGACTCTTCATTATTATCCACCACAACAATCTTCTTACCCTTAAGGCTCACTTCATCAATCAAGGAAATTTCATCCTTGGTGATAAATTGAGCAACTTCCAGTTGTAGGCTAAAGATAAACTCGCTTCCCTTGCCGTATTGCGAACGGACCGTGATATCTCCCCCCATTTTCTGAGCCAAGGTTCTTGAAATAGGAAGGCCTAATCCTGTTCCACCGTATTTTCTGGTCGTCGAATCATCCGCTTGTGTGAAGAGTTCAAAGACGTCATCTAATTTATTCGCAGGAATTCCAATTCCTGTATCTTTCACACAGATTTCAATCGCCCCTAAACTACTTTGCTCCTTGTGAAGTTCCGAGGCTTTCACAATAACCCTAATTTCACCCTGTTCGGTGAATTTAATAGCGTTACCCACTAAATTCGTGAGGACCTGACGTATGCGGGTAGGGTCCCCCATAAAATGGGTTGGTGTCCCTGATCGGTATTCAAGTAAAAGTTCAACGTTCCTTCCTTGAACCTTGGACTGCATCATCTTAAGAACGGTTCCACAGAGATATTCGAGATTAAAAGAAATTTTCTCGAATCGAACACTACCTGCCTCTATTTTGGAAATATCCAAAATATCGTTGATAAGAACAAGAAGAACATCTCCGCTACTTTTTATTGTTTCGGCATAATCTTTTTGCACCTCATCAAGGTTCGTTCCTTGCAAAAGGTCTGAAAAGCCAATAATGGCATTCATAGGCGTACGAATCTCATGAGACATATTGGCAAGAATTGACTCTTAGCTCGACTAGCCTCTAGGGCTTTTTCCTCGGATACCTTTTGTTTGGTGATATCAGAACGGATTGTAATAAATTGGAACGGCTTACCTCTTTCATTTAAAAACGGCACAATGGTCGTATCCAACCAATAAAAGCTTCCATCTTTAGCCTTATTCTTAATATTGCCTTTCCAAACCCTCCCGCTTTCAATAGTTTTCCATAAATCAAACATAAACTCTTTAGAATGATAACCTGAACCAACAATGCGATGATCCTGCCCTATCAGCTCTTCCCTAGAATATTGGGAGATCTGACAAAACTTATCATTCACATAGGTGATTCTCCCTTTGACATCCGTAATGGCCACAATGCAAGATTCGTCTAACGCATTTTTCTGATCTTCCAATTCCTTTTGTGATCGAAAACGGCTCTCCTCAACGCTCAGTGCCGCGGCTAAAATTCCTAAAACCTTGATTTCATCCACGGTAGGTTCAAAATGACCTTGATAAAAAGCGCTCAAAACTCCAACACATTCCCCATTAAGAATGACAGGCATTCCAATATACGTATTTAATCCGCAGGCAAGGATATTAGAGTCTGTCTTGGCATACGCTGTTTTCTGCAGATCACGCAAAACAATAAAATTTCTCATTCTCTTATTCTTAACAATATCGCTAAGAATACTCCCATCCGCCTTATCTAAGGCGTATTCGACAGGAGTACGCCATTGTCCAATGGTATAAAATCCATCGTCCTGCAAACGAGAATAGCGTGAAAATGTCGCCCCTAAATTCTCGCCACAAAGCTCGGTTAGTAAATTAATGTTCTTCAACGGATCAGGAGTGAAATTTAAAAAGGCGTCATTAAGACTGGATAAACGTTTTTCATTGACCTGTAAGAGTCCCGTCCGCTTCTCAATGATTTCTTCAAGGTGTTCATTATATCGGGCGAGATCCTTTTGGGCGCTGGCGACTCGTTGGGTCATTTCATTGAAAGATGTAGCGAGCTCACCAACCTCATCTTTGGAATAGATGGGGGACTTATAATCAAGATTACCCTCGCTGATGATTTTAGTGGCTTTTCGAAGTTCTTCAAGAGGCCGACTGACAAAACGACCAATCAATTGCCCTAAAATCCACGACAAGAGACTGACTAAAAAGATAATCCAAAGAAAAGAACATTTCATCCTTTCTAGAGGAGTAAACGCTTCGGATGCCGCGATTTCAGCAAGCATACGCCATTCCAGCTCAGGAATATATTCATGAGCACCTAGGCATTTCACACCAAGATAATTAAGGAAAACACCCGTATGAATTTCTTTTTCATGCCCTTTGTTTTTATGTTCTAAGGCAAGTTTCGCGTTTAACGTATCGACCTTTTGTTTAAGAATAGTATCATTACGAAAATGAGACGACGTGATCATGTATCCATATTTATTGACAATATAGATTTCCCCCGTCTCTCCTAAACCTGTCCTTTGGGTCACAATATTAACAAGTTCATTTAATCTAAGCTTCTGGACTAAAACACCTAGAAATTTCCCTTCCTTACCATCGAAAATAGGCGCGGAGATGGTCATTAACGGCTGTTTTTCCTTAGGTGAGAAATAGATATCCTTAATATATACACTTTTCTGTGCTCCTAAAAAGAAGGCATCTGAGGATTCATCTTGGCCTACGCTGACCTCGTCAGTGGAGGTAATAACCTTCCCCGATGAATCCAGCAATAGATATTCCAGAACCGAATCATCAACGTCTTTCTTGCCCTTTAACAGAATAGTGGCATTCTTAAGAACATCTTGATACCCCGAATCATCTGGGCTTGTTTTAAGTAATCTTGGAAGCATGACACTTCGAGAGGCCTGAATTAAAGAAGATTTAGACATCTTCAGATACGTTTCAATATGTCTGGAGCGGGATTGAACGTCAGATTCCAGGGCGTTAGATATCGACTTGATAAGGTTTTCTTTAGAAGACTGATACACAATGCCCAGGGCGAGGGACAAGCAAATAAAACAAGCTACTAAAAAGAAAAGACTGATTTTATAAACGAGTTTCATAAAGATTTTCTAAGAGGGCATGATTAATAAACTGTTCTGCCTCTGGAGCTTTGGAGATTCTTTTATTTAACAATTTATTTTGAGCAATTGTTTTAAATCCATCAATCCATTCCTGTTTTTCAGAAAGACTCTTTTGGTCTTCATAGTCATTCCATTTAAGACCTGAAATTTGTTTTTGGTATTCTTCGGGCGTTATATTGTAATATTTAGCCATAATTGCAATCGCCTCACCTGTATGCTCTCGATAATATTTTAAAGCCATAAACCAGGCGCGCATGACCTTCTTGACGGATTCAGGATCTTTTTCAAGCAAATCTTTTCTGACATTAAGGGTATCTAAAATAATCCCCGGATATTCCTTACTTGTCGCTAAAAGATGAGCCCCAGGTCTTTGAAGGGCTTGAGTGACTTGCGGTTCCCAAGTTACACAGGCATCAGCTTCACCATTGACAAACGTTTTGGCCACATTGTCTGGATCACTGGGCACAAGAATCAGATCCTTCAAAGGCAGTCCTTTTTTAACAAATACACCTGAAAGAAAAGTTTCGCCGACGTCATCTCGAGTGAGGGCTATTTTCTTACCATTTAAATCTTCGAGAGTCTTAATGTCCTCGGTAGCGACGATGGCATCTGCACCA
>JADFYF010000075.1 GCA_015233165.1 Candidatus Omnitrophota bacterium | reverse complement strand
CAGGCATTAAAAGCTAAGGTTTGCGAAATCGTCACCTTAGCCTCACCTTTATTGCACGTGACACCACGAACGGCAATTTCTTCCATTTTCTCATTTTCTTTAATAATCATAGTTCCTTCCTCCTTTGAAAAACTTGATCGCACATGTAAGGGAATATTAAAACGTTTGGCCACTTCAATCGAACGAGGTTGCATCACCTGGGCGCCTAAAGAAGCCATTTCTAACATTTCATCGAATGTAATCTGCTTAATCTTACAGGCTTCTTTAACAATACGAGGATCCGTTGTATAAATCCCATCGACATCGGTATAGATTTCGCAAACCTTAGCTTTTAATGCCTGGGCTAAAGCGACTGCAGTCAAATCTGAGCCTCCTCGGCCTAGAGTGGTGATATCATCATCCGACGTAACCCCCTGATAACCAGCCACAATAACAATCTTCCCTTCCTTAAACGCTTTCTTAATACGCTTACCGTCAATCGTCATGATGCGCGCTTTCGTGTGCGACTTGTCTGTTTTAATTCCAACCTGACGACCAGTAAAAGAAATAGCCTCATGCCCTAACCCCTTGATAGCAATCGCCAACAGCGCACAGGAAATTTGTTCACCGGTAGACAACAGCATATCCATTTCACGGTCCGGCGGCGTGTTATTTAACTGCAAGGCTAATGCTTCAAGTTCGTCGGTGGTATCCCCTAAAGCGGAGACAACCACCGCCACATCGGTATTCTTGTTCTTGTAAGAGACAACCCTTAAGGCAACGTTTTTAATTCTTTCTACATTCGCGACCGAAGAACCACCAAATTTTTGTACAACTATTTGTTTTTCCATGTTTCACCCTTTAAATTATCTTTTAAGAAAATATCTAACCATTTCCTCACCACTACAAAACTTAACACCTTTGCTTCCTGCGACCTTTTCCGAATACAATTTGACCCCATTAGACTCAATGCCTTTGCCGGCGATAATAAATGGCACCGGACTTAACGTGTGAGTACGCAACGCCACCGGTGTCGGATGATCCGGAGACACCAGTACACGCACATCGGGATTACCTTTCATATACTTAACAACAGAACCAACGATATCTTTATCGAAACTCTCAATAGCCGCCTTCTTGGCTTTATAATCCCCATTATGCCCAGCCTCGTCGGGAGCTTCCACATGTACGTAGACAAAATCATGTGTCTTTAAAGATTCCAGAGCATAATCCGCCTTACCCTTATAATTCGTATCATAATACCCGTTAGCCCCAGGCACAGAAATAATATCAAGTCCCGCCAGACAGCCAATACCATTGACCAAATCCACGGCAGAAATCACCGAACCCGTCAACCCATAGCGATCTTTAAATAAAGGAAGATTCGGACGACATCCTTGCCCCCAAAGCCAAATCATATTCGCTGGTTTTTCATTAGAATCCAGTCGGCTATGATTCACCTGATGCCTGGATAAAATCCCCCGAGACTTTTCCATTAAAGTTAGCAACAGCTCGCTTTGCGCTCCTTGAGGCAAATACTGCTTAATCGGCTGATTCAAAATATCATGCGGCGGAATTGTTTTGACTTTAAGCATCTCTGCCAAACCTGTCGGCCTTAAAACCAACAAGTGCCGATAACTCTTACCCGGATAAAAACGAACATCAGGCCAATCAATGCTGCGCTCTAAATCTTCGATGAGAATCCTGGCTTCTTCCGTCGATATATGCCCGGCGCTGTAATCGTCCATGATCCCGTCTTTCTCGGTAATCAAATTGCAGCGAAAAGCTATTTCATCATCGCGAAGTTTGATTCCTAAGCTAGCGGCTTCCAAGGAAGCTCGACCTGAAAAATTCGCCTTAGGATCATAACCCATCAGCGCTAAATTACCAATATCAGACCCAGGGGGTAACCCATCAGGAATTGTCTGCACCAGCGCCGATAAGCCGCTGGCCGCAAGCTCATCCATATGAGGAATTTTAGCTGCTTCCATCGGTGTTTGACCACCCAATTCTGCTATCGGTTCATCGGCCATGCCGTCTGGGACTAAAATGATGTATTTCATAATTTTTATTTGTCGTTCCCGAATGTTTTCCCCTCATACCGGGGACTTCCTATTGGTCGTTGTCGGAAACCTAGAACTTTCGCCAACCCTGGATCCCCGATTACAGCATTCGGGGATGACAAGTTTCTTAAATCATTAATAATTTAACCAACGCTTTTGCTATCTTCTTCTTAGAATCGACCTTCGCTAAAATCTGTTGATTCCGATCGACAATAAAACCTTTATACCCACCCTTCAAACTATTCGCGTCGACCCAATCACACTTCGACTTCTCAAATAATCCGCGTGTTTCTTTTTCAATCGTGCTGACCTTCAAATCAGGTTCCAACTTGAATCCCACCAGAACTGTTTGAGGAGCTTGTTTCTTAATCGTATCAATTAACTTTGGAGCAGGAACTAGTTTCAATGTCAAAGGCTTGGATGAATCCATCTTCCCTGCATGGGGTCTGGCCAACTGAAAATCTGAAACTGCTGCAGCATGAATCACATAATCGTAATTCTTCTTTAACTCCAGATTCAAACTTTTCTCTAGTTCATCAAAGAATCGATACTTAATCACCTTAACCAGGGAGCTACTCCACAGATCTGTCACTGCCCCTTCAATAATCGTAACCTGAGCCCCTTTAGCTAAAAACTCTTCTGCAATCCGATGCCCCATCTCGCCGCTGGAATGATTACTTAAGACGCGCACATCATCAATCTTAACCCAGGTGGGTCCGCAAGTGACAAGAACTTTGAAATTTCTCATATTCTACTTCTTGTCATCCCCGAATGCTTTAGTCGGGGATCCAGAGTTGGCTAAAGTTCTAGGTTGCCGAGAAAAATATTCGGGAACGACATTTTCTTATAAGCCAATCAATGAAAGAATTTCTTTACGTTCACCTTTCACAACTACAGGTTCCGGTAAATCTTTCATCGCTGTTTTAGGATCTTTTAGACCATGACCTGTTACGGTGCAGACAATGCGGCCGCCTTTATCATTGAAGTATCCGGCCTTAGCTAGCTTCACAATACCTGCCACCGACGCAGCCGAAGCCGGTTCCACAAAAATGCCTGTTGTTTCGGCCAGCAAATGATACGCTTCTAAAATTTCCTCGTCAGTCACAGCGTCAATCAACCCCTTAGACTCATCACGCGCTTCAATGGCCGTCTTCCAGCTAGCTGGATTACCGATACGAATCGCGGTGGCAATTGTTTCAGGATTCTCAATAATCTTGTTATAAACGATTGGAGCAGAACCTGCCGCCTGAAAACCTAACATCACAGGTAAGCTCTGACTACGTCCGGCCTTCTTATATTCTTTATAACCCTTCCAGTAAGCGGTAATATTTCCGGCATTACCAACGGGAATCGCATGAAACTCAGGGGCATCGCCTAAAAAATCGCAAACTTCAAACGCCGCGGTCTTCTGTCCTTCAATACGATAAGGATTCAAAGAATTCACCAGTTCAACAGGATAATTCGACGTAATATCTTTAACCAAGTTCAGTGCATCATCAAAATTACCATCAATAGCAATGACCTGAGCTTTGTGAACCATCGCCTGTGCTAATTTCCCCAAAGCAATGTTACCGTTAGGAATCAAGACCACACATTTCAACCCCGCGCGGGCCGCATAAGCAGCGGCTGATGCCGACGTGTTTCCGGTAGAAGCGCACATCACAACAGAAGCTCCCTTTTCCTTAGCCTTGGTAATGGCCATGGTCATCCCACGATCCTTAAATGACCCCGTTGGATTTAACCCTTCATACTTTAGAAAAACCTGTAAACCTGTAATTGTATTCAAAGATTCTGCAGGTATAAGAGGAGTATTACCTTCATAGAGGGTGACCACCGGTGTCTTATCCGACACTGGTAAATAATCACGATAATGATTAATGAGCCCTGTCCAACGCATTACAATTTCTCCATACGAATCGCTACCGGTCTGCCACGAATAACAGCCAAGTCCGTAATCTTATCTAACGCTTCTCTCACCTGACGTTCATTGGCCTGATGCGTCAAAATAACAACCGGCACCGTGGATCCCTTGTTCTCCTGTTTCTGAGACACAGAAGCAATCGAAATATTATGCTGTCCCAACACCGTCGTAATCGCCGCTAAAACGCCTGGTTTATCGGTGACCATGAAACGAATATAAAAACGAGTTTCAATTTCATCAATCTTACGAAGAGACAGATTCGCCACTTCATCCGCCGGATTAAATGCCCAAATACAGGCCGGAGCATCGACGCGAATACCGAGGTTGATCAAATCCCCCACAACTCCCATGGCAGCCGTCATCTGACCAGCCCCCTGTCCTTCAATAAACACATCGCCTAAAGGATCAGCATCTAAGAAGATGGCATTATCAACGCCATTCACCGTAGCAAGCCCGTGATCCTTAGGAATCATCGTCGGGTGAACGCGTACATCCAACTGATTACCCACCTTCTTACCAATCGCCAAAAGACGAATCGTCAAATTTAAACTTTCGGCAAACTCGATATCGTCATGAGAAATGTGACTAATACCTTCTAAATGAATATCTTTCACATTGACCAGTTTCCCCATCGTCACAAAAACGAGGATAGCCAATTTATAAGCCGAATCCATTCCGCTAATATCCAAGGTCGGATTGCTTTCCGCATACCCTTTTTCCTGGGCCTCCTTCAGCGCCTGGGCAAAACTCAACTTACTCTTAGACATCGCCGTCAAAATATAGTTACAGGTTCCGTTCACAATCCCGTAAACTCCATTAAACTTATTCCCAGCCAAACCTTCGGTAATCGTACGAATCATCGGGATACCAGCTCCCACAGACGATTCAAACAGAATGCTACAGCCATTTGCATCCGCTTCCTTGAACAACTCCAAACCGCATTCAGCAATCAACGCTTTGTTGGCCGTAACCACGTGCTTCTTGGCCCTTAAAGCAGCTAATACAATTTCTTTAGCCGGTGATAAACCACCGATGAGCTCGACGACAACATGAATATCAGGATCTTTGAGAATAACCTGATAATCTGTCGTCAATAAGGTTTGTTCCAAGGCTAAATTAGGTTTCTTGGAAATACTGCGGTCACAGATCGTTTTAATAAAAAAGTCTGTATCATACTTTTCACGTAAAAACTTACGTCGGCTTTTAAGAACCTTAGCCACTCCCTGCCCAACAACACCATAACCGATTAATCCAATATTCAAATGATCCATATGAAACTACTCCTCCTTAACAGAGTACTGTTCAATTTTTACTAAAATTTCACGAGCCAAGGTTGATGGCTCCTTAAACTGCAATCGGATTTCATAAATCAGACCAGCAATTTTCTCGCGGCATTCCAACACTTCTCCTTGTAAATAAATACCTTCAGACAAGAACGGTGTCCTTAAGTCAATCCCCATCTGCTCTCCCACCTTAAGCGGAGCCGTCACAGAAAAACTCACGCCACCTCGACTGATATTATTGATTTGAGAAACTTCTTGGTGGGCCGAAGGGTTTGTGACAAGGTGGTACGTCAGGATAAAATTACGGTAAATACGGACATGCTGACGGTGATTTTTGAATGATTCAGACATAATATTAGAAAAATGGTCGGGACGGAGGGATTTGAACCCTCGACCTCTTGAACCCCATTCAAGTGCGCTAGCCAACTGCGCTACATCCCGAGACCAAATTAATAGCTATAAAGAGCCCCGATTATACATAAGAAAGATAAAAATCACCAGTGAAAAAAGTTCTTTGACAATTATGAACAAGCCCCTAAATATTGACCATTGGTATGCATCGTTATTGTCGCTTCCTTCCCATTGGAAATTCGCTTCATCTTGGTTTCACCTTCCATGGTATCTCCCGAATAAGTCATATGGCCTTCGCCTTCCATAGACATGTCCCCATTATGGCATGACATATGAAAACTCACGGTATCGCCATTCATCTCATGCGTTTCCTGACAATTATACTTAGCAGAATCCTTCCCCTTAGGGACAGGGTTTTGTTTCGTTAAACATTGGGTATAGGTCATAGCTACCCCCTGACCATTGGCACTCATGGAAACTCCATTTTTCTGCATCATAGCCTTCACTTCAGGAGGCATATTCTCCATCTGTTTCATCGCCTGAGTATATTCAGGAGTCATCCCCTCCATTTTAGACTCCACCGTCATCGACCATTTCCCTTCCTTCATCCCCTGAGCTTTCGCCACTGAAGACTGAATTCCCCCTAAAAACAAAACGACCACTATCGCTAAAATACATTTGTTCATAAACCTTTTCCTTTCCATATGTCTACTCTCAGAACAACCGTTTATTTTTCTCTACCGGAATCCTTCTTTAAAGTCTCCAGGAATTTCGGATTCACCTTAGCCCCTAATTCTTCAATCTTATGAACATCCTCCCAGGATTTCTGATAATCCTTTTGATAATAATACGTCGCTGCTCGATTATTAAGGACAGTATCATCCTTAGGATTAATTTCAATGGCTTTAGAATAATCCGCAATGGCCAAATCTAAATGACCATTGCTTGCATTCATACTTGCCCGCAGGCTATAAGCTTCAAAGGATTGAGGATCAATCTCCAGAACCTTATTTAAATCGACAATCGCTTCATCAAATTTGCCCTTACCATAAGCTTTCTGCGCGTTATCAAAAGCTTCCTGCTTCAAAGCTTTCTTTACATCCCCGAAAAATAGAGGATCTACTTTGTAGCCTAAGGTATTGGCCTTCATAGCATCCTCCCAGGACTTCTGGTATTCAGCCAGATGAAAATAGACGACGGCACGGGCAAAATAATACACAGAGATTTTAGGGTCTAATTCTATCGCTTTATTGATATCCACCAGGGCTGGATTATAGCTGCCTTTTTTATCATAGGTACTGGCCCGATTTCGATAGGCTTCAGAATAGTTAGGGTTAATCGTAATAGCCTTGGTCAAATCAGAAATAGCAGCATCATAATTTCCCTTCTCATCATAAAGCGCCCCTCGTCCGCTATAAGCTTCTACAGAGTTAGGGTTAAACTCCAGAGCTTGATTATAATCAGATAGCGCCTGATCATAATTGCCTTTGACAATATAAACACCCGCCCTGCTCCAATACGCATCAGGATAATAAGGATCTATTTCTAAAACTTTATTAAGCTTCTCAATAGTCTCATCATAAAGCCCTGCTGACACATCAGCCTTCGCTTTATCTATTGTCTCCTTAATGCGAGCATCTTGGCTTTGATCAATTATATTAGCCATAGCAGCGACGGCATAATAAAGACCCTCTGAGTATTTCTCCTGATTAAAATACGGCGTCATTTGATCTTCGCCGATTTTAGAAAAAGAGGAATTAGTAAGAACCTCTTTTAGTCCTGGTCCTGCTTGTACGTGCCAAGTCCATCGGTGATCAGACACCACTAAAAGAAGCACCACCCCCCGACCATCCTTCTGACCAAGCTTCCATTGATCCAGAAGCAATTGAGCATAATTACTGTCACTGTAACTCCCCGTATTCGGGGCGACGACGACAGCAATTTCGGTGGAAGTCTTGACTCGAAGATCATCGATTAAAGAAGTCATCTTAGCCTTATATTCAAAAGAGAGGATATTGGCACTATCACTGACCCAATCCTTAAATTCAGGTAACTGTTCCTGGGCGAGAACATCGTTTTTCATCGTTAAACACACGACCCAAAAAAACAATACACCGACCACAACCCTCGCAAAGAATGCTTGACTCTTCATTATATTTTCTCCCATAGATAACTTATGAATTTTTCTCAGCAATATCTCCAGCGACGGGCAATTTAAACAGTTCTCCCTGATAAGCCTTAATCATTAGAATAATCCATAAGGCCAGACCAAGAAGACTCAACAAGGAAGATAACGCAAAGCCTACAAACGGAACAAAACGAAGAACAATCTGTGCCACAAACAAAGATCCAGAAACGACAATGGATTGCATCGCATGAAAACGAACAAATTTGTTATCCTTTTCAATCACAAAGAAAACAATACCTGTTATAAATCCCAGCACATAACTTAATAAAGCAGCTACATTGGCTTGTAATCCTGTTGAAGTTTTCTCCTGATTTTGTTCCATAAAACCCTCCTGATTTGATTGATAAACAATTGCTTAGTCTAAACATAT
>JADFYF010000074.1 GCA_015233165.1 Candidatus Omnitrophota bacterium | reverse complement strand
GGCTGGCGTCATGTGCCGCATGAACCCACTAAGATTGGTCGAGTCGCTCGTTCTGTCATGCCTGCTTTTAAGCAATTATTTATTGCTCGTGGGAAGAACACTAAACAGGAAGATTTTGATCGCAAGCTTTACGTCATTCGTAAACGTCTTTGGTCGAAGGTTTATCATTCAACCATTTCACAGAAGAATTATTATTACTTCTGTTCTCTCAACAGTAAGACCTTTGTTTACAAAGGACAGCTGATGAGTGAACAGGTGGATCGTTTTTTTCCTGATTTATCTGATCCTGCCATGATGTCAGCGATTGCCCTGGTGCATTCTCGCTATTCCACCAATACCTTTCCTAGCTGGGCCTTAGCGCATCCGTATCGCATGGTGGCCCATAACGGGGAAATCAATACCCTGCGCGGGAACATGAATGCCATTCATGCTCGTGAAAAGCAATTTATTTCTAAGGCCTTTGGAGATGATTTAAAAAAGATTTTACCTATTGTTGTTCCTCATGGGTCGGATACAGCCACCTTTGATAATGTTCTTGAAATGCTGGTTCTCTCGGGACGTTCTTTACCGCATGCCATGATGATGATGGTTCCTGAAGCCTGGAGTGGACATCAGGAAATGGATCCGGTGAAACGGGCATTCTATGAATATCATTCTTGTTTGATGGAACCTTGGGATGGTCCAGCGGCGTTGGCCTTCTGTGATGGTCGTTATGTCGGGCCTCTTTCATGAATCCTAAAACTTAACAAATCAGGTGGAATTAATCTTGGTGGGATTTAAGGAAAACCCTTAAAAACCGTCACCACTATAGAGCAACCCCTAGAGGTTGTCAAGCAAAACCTGCCTGCCAGCAGGCAGGTGCTAAAGCTAATTCTCGTCGCTAATTCACATTCAAAGCTATTTTAATCTGCTTGATTAACATATCCGAAGTCATTGTCTTTTGAAGATAATCGATAGCCCCATAGGACTTATAATCAATCAAATGCTTCGGGGTATCAATTGAAGTATAAAAAATAATGGGAATTCTTTTGGTTAACTCCTTGTTCTTAAGCTTCTTACAAACTTCAATACCGCTGATTCCCGGAAGAAGAATGTCTAAAAGGATCAAATCAGGAAGATGTTCTTCCGCCAGGATAAGTCCATCCTTAGCTGTGGACGCCAAAAGAACATTAAAGTTGCACTTGCTCAGAAGCCTATCCATCAGTGTTCTATCCACAGGATTGTCATCAATAAAAAGAATGGTCTTGGCTTGGGACATGGGCTTCCTTTCGAAGTAGAAAAAGGCTATTGAATAGCTAGAGTATACCTGCTCGCCACGCGATTGACAAGTTCTAGTCTTCGTCGATACTCCAACTTAATTGGAACCTTTCAGAGTCGTCTTCCCCGCAAACCCTTAAACGTACGCAACCACTTCAATCTCCACCGAGGAATCCTTTGGAATACGAACGACTTGTAATGTGGAACGGGCGGGGGCGGTTTCATTTTTAAAATATTTGCCGTACACTTCGTTCATACCGGCGAAGTCGTTAAGATCCTTCATATAAACGGTCGCCTTGACAACTTTCTCTAGGGATGAACCTGCTTCTCCTAAGACCGCTTTCAAATTCGCAATGACTTGTTCCGTCTGTTCCTTAATGCCGCCAGGAACCATGTTGCCTGCTTTGTCTAAAGGAATCTGGCCAGCAGTAAAAACCAAATTGCCGATCGCCACCGCTTGGTTATAAGGACCTACAGGTAAGGATGCTTTGTCTGTTCTGATGATTGTCTTGCTCATGTTGTTCCTCTTTCGTTAATTAGGTTAATTAGGGACAGCGCCCTATTTTTCAAAATAAAGATCTTATAATAAAAATAGGGCGCTGTCCCTAATTTTAATATTCAACCCAAAGCGCGGCCAGGTGACTTTCCTTGGTTTGGCCGCTGCCGATAAAATCTTTGTCCTGTCCTAATTTTGTGATCTTCTTAGGCCTCCTGGCTCCGCTTACCGCCTTTAAAATTCCTTCCAGTTTAGGATTCGTAATGCCGCTGAAATTCGTCGACACAAACAACTTGCCCTTCTCGTTTAGAACCTTCACAGCTAACTCAATAAGCCTAGGCAGATTCTTCTCGATACTAAAAACCTTGCCCTCCGCCCGGGCAAAGGATGGCGGATCTAAAATGATGATATCGAAACGATTGTCTTTCTTCAGGGCCACTTCCAAATATTCCATCGCATCCGCCCGAATAAACTCCGTCTTCTGTGGATCTAAATTATTCAAATGATAGTTGCGACGACCCTTCTCTAAAATCTTCTTACTAACATCCACATTCACGACGTCCCTCGCCCCATGAGCCCTCGCATAGACACCGAAGGAACAGGTATAGGAAAAGCCATTCAGAACCTTCTTATCCTGACAACTTTGCGCCACCAACCAACGATTCGATCGCATATCTAAGAACAGACCAGTATTAAGCGTATCTTGCAGATCTACCTCGAAGGACAGGTTGTGCTCATGAACAATGGTGCGACTCTCGCCGGGAACAAGGATTTGAAATTTAATCGCCTCCGGGTTAGACGAAGCACTTTGCGTCCTGTCCTTGACGATATAATATTCCACATCAAAATGCTCTCTTAAAAAGTCTTTAAGACAAGAGGCTTCGTTCAACCAGAACACGTTAAACACCTGCACCACAAAATGCTTGCCATACTGCTCTAACACCAGACCTTCTAATTGATCCCCGATGCTGTTAACCAGACGCAGGGCATCTGTGTCTTTTCTTAAAGACTCTCTCTTGATCAAGGCCGCCCTTAACTGATTGTCCATCTGGGTATTAAGCGACATAGGTTTTAAAGACATTCTCTACGCTGTGACGGCACTGACGGCTTGGACAATCGTTATACTGCAGCTGGAGCCGGCGAAGATAAACATCGTCGAAGGTCTGGGCCATTTCAACTTTAACAGAGTACGCCACCTGTGCGCGGATAGCCACCGAGCATTCACAGAGCCGAACCCTGAGGGAAGAATCGTCGTCAATCATTTTCAAAACGTCCCAGTAGCGGCTGCCATACAATCCTATCAAATAGGTGACGGTCTCAGAGGGAACACCAAAACGCAAGGCAGCTTGTTTGATATCCACACTAACCTCGCCGCTTCCAAACAAAGGATGCTCCTTATCTGAGGGCAGCTTACGACTCAGTCTTGGTAAAACCTTAATGATACATTCCTTAGCAATGGCCCGATACGTCGTATATTTACCCCCTAGAACATACCAGATCCCTGAAAAACTCTTTTCAATCCTTTGCTTACGGGAAATCTTCGACGGAGAACCCTTCTCGTGCACCAACGGCCTTAAACCAGCAAAGCTGGTAATGATATTATCTTTATTAAAGGCAATCTGAGGAAAAACACGCGCCGCTTCTTTTAACAGATAATCAACATCCGCGTCATCGACGCTGACCTGATCCGGGTTGCCCTCGTAATCGGTATCTGTCGTTCCGATTAGCGAGTGGCCTCTAAATGGAATGACAAAGAAAACTCTTCGATCCGACGCACTCTGCAGCAGGAAGGCCTGGTCGCTCAGCTGCCCCTTATAAAGAATATGAACACCCTTGGTCGCCCGAAGACGTGGAGCGCTTTTCTTAGAATCCTTGCGCAACAACAGATCAGACCAGGGACCAGCAGTCACCACCACCGTCTTAGCCCTAACCTCAAACGACCTTCCCGTCAATATATCCTTAGCCTTAACACCGACGCATTTGCCATTTTCTTTTAAGAACTCCACAACTTCCGTGTAATTAGCGACGTGCGCACCCTTGACATCAGCCATCAATACATTCTCTAGACAGATCCGCACATCATCCATCTGCGCATCATAATAGGAAACAGCTCCGACCAAGGTCTTCTGAGCCAGCAAAGGCGCCACCGACAACAATCTCTCTCGGGAAAGATGATTATGCTTTCCTAGACGATAAGGCCCGCTTAAGAGATCATACAACCAGACCCCAAGCTTCATCATCCATAAAGGACGCGTCTCGTTTCTATAGACAGGAATCACAAAGGACAGCTTCTTAACCAAATGGGGCGCATTCTGATACTGAATGTATCGTTCTTTCAAAGACTCAGCGACGAGATCAAGCTCTAAGTTCTCTAAATAACGAATGCCTCCGTGCAAAAGCTTGGTGGATTTGCTCGACGTCCCGGAGGCAAAATCATTCTTCTCCACAAGAGCCACCCGGGCTCCCACCAAGGAAGCCATATAGGCAATCGCCGCTCCATTGATGCCGCCACCGACAATCAGAACATCATAATTATGTTTAGAAAAACGGGGAATGTCTCGGATCATAGGGCCTGTGCCTGACGAACAGCTTTCTGCCAGCCGCCATAGAGTTTTTGAACTTCGACGTTCGATCGCTGAGGTTTAAACACGTGTTCGACCTGATGCAGGCGACTCAGATCCTTCTTCGTCCACAGACCTGCGCGGATACCGGCTAAATAAGCAACGCCAGCGACGGTGGAATCCACCATTACAGGTCGCACTATCGACGCTGACAACAGGTCCGCCTGAAACTGCATGAGAAAGCTGTTGCGACAGGCGCCCCCATCGACGGCCAGCGACTTGATTTTAAGTCCGGATTCTTCCTGCATCAAATTAAAAACATCCTTCGTCTGATAGGCAATCGATTCCAGCGCCGCGCGAATAATATGTTTCACATTGGCCCCCCGGGTGAGACCTGTGATAATCCCACGAGCATCCGCATTCCAGTAAGGAGCTCCCAAACCAGTAAAGGCAGGAACAAAGTAAACACCTGCGCTGTCCTTAAGGCCATGAATCATTTTTTGTGATGAGGCTGAATCAGGGATCACCTGCAACTGATCACGAAGCCACTGAATAACAGCCCCGGCGATAAACACCGATCCCTCTAAGGCATACACAGGCTGCCCGTTAATATCCGCCGCCAGCGTCGTCAATAACCCTTTCTTAGAAACCCGAAGCTTATTGCCGGTGTTGAGCACCATGAAACAACCTGTTCCGTAGGTATTCTTTATCGTCCCTGCCCTGTGACAACCCTGACCATATAAAGCCGCCTGCTGATCGCCCATGACGGCCAGAATAGGAATCCCCGACGGTAAACCTGCAATGCCAATCGTTTGGCCAAACTCAGATCCGGATGGCAGCACGCGAGGGAGAATCTGTTGAGGCACACTAAACAATTTCAGAAGAGGATCAGACCATTGTTTCAAAACGATATCATAAATCAAGGTGCGCGACGCATTGGTCATATCGGTCACATGCGACTGGCCGCCGGTTAACTTATAAATAAGCCAGCTATCCATTGTTCCAAAAGCAATGTCCCCGTTCTGCGCCTTCTTACGCAAGCCCTTTGTATGATCCAAAATCCAGGCAATCTTCGTCGCTGAGAAATAAGGATCCATCACAAGGCCCGTGGTCTTTCGAATCATCGTCTCGTGTTTCTTAAGTTTAGAACACACCTGTGACGTTCTTCGATCCTGCCAGACAATCGCCCGAGACACCGGTCGGTGGGTGAGGCGATCCCAAAGCAGGGTCGTTTCTCTTTGATTGGTAATCCCAATCGCCTTGATCTCTTTGGGATTAATCTTGGAGCTGGCAATCGCTTTTCTGACGACGGATTCCACAGAAGTCCAGATCTGACTCGCGTCATGCTCAACCCAGCCGGGTTTGGGAAAATACTGAGGGAATTCCTGATAGGCGCTGGATAAAATCTTGCCTTTAGAATTAAAGATAAAGCAGCGTGACCCCGTCGTGCCTTGGTCAATGGCTAATATATATTGCCCCATGGTCTAATGGCCTAACCGTTTTCTATTCGATAAATATAACTTCTCACCTAACATCTTCTGGGCCAAGGTGTCTTTGTCTGCTCCATTATCAAAATCATACTGCATCACGGCCATGAGCTGCAGCACCTCTTTAAAAGGACGCGTTAAAAGGTCGGGACTTTCTGTAGCGACCGTATCAATCATCTGAACATACTCCATGGGGGGATTGTGAATTTTAGTCCCCATCTTGGCAAATCGATCTATAAACTCACTGACCGTAGCCACCTTTGCCTGATCGTCAATTAAAAGCGCCCAACTACGACTATCGACGTCGAGCTTACGCCAAACATCGCTGATATCCACCACATCTTCCACCTCATCCGAAGGCATTTTCTGCAGCGCCTGATTGGTCAAAACCTCTTTAGCCACCTGGGCTGTCTGCACGTCAGCTACCTGTTGCTTAACTTGAACAGCCTCCATGGCCATCGCCTCTGCCTTGGCCTGGGCCATTTGTTGAACCTGAGCCATTTGAGCGGCATCTAAGGTCAGCTTTTGTTTAACAGCTTCCTGGACGACGGCTTGCTGATACCGTTGGGTTAAAGCAGCCATCATCGCCGCCTGCTGCTGATTGGCATATTGAACCTGTTCTTGGCGAACAACAACAGCTTGATTCACCTGCTGCTGGGCTACTGCCTGAGCCATCTTCTGTTGCGTAAGCTGCCCAACATAGGCTGCCACTTGATTCTGTTGCACCTGCATCAGCATCTGCTGCGCCACAGCCTGCATCTGTTGCTGTTGCACCTGGGCAACCATCTGCTGTTGCTGCTGGGCAACAAGCTGCTGTTGATAGTGTTGCACTTGCTGTTGTTGAACAGCCGCCTGCACCTGTTGTTGCTGTTGTTGCTGCTGTTGCATCACTGCCTGAGCCATCGCCTGCTGACGCATCGTTTTCATTTGCCTTTGACGCATAATGGCTCCTGAAGCAAAGCTGGAGGTGGATTGAACAAGAAGTGAAAGACTAAGAAGAAGGATTAAGAAAACGTGCATGTTGTTATTATAACTTTAATTTAATCTTTCCAAAGCTGTTTTAGCGCCTTCATTATCATAATAATAAAGTGCCTTTTGATAAAAAATCTTCGCCTGACGCATATTCGCATAGGCATATAAATAGATTTCTCCTAACAAAAAATACGCTTGAGCCAAATACACCGCATCTTCTAGGGGGTGAAAATCAGCAATCGCCAGACTCAATTGATTCTCCGCATCACCTAAGACATGAGTCCCCTCTTCTCTCTTTCCAGCTTTATACTCCGCCGCTCCATTGCCAAAAAGGATGCTTGCGTAGCTCATCCGTCTCATCGGCGAAGAATCAACATCAACAGCCTGTTTCATCAGGGCAATCCCGTTATCCATCTGATTATTATCAATAGCATCGATGGCATGAGCCTCTAGGAGGTCTGCCTTTTGCTTTAACTTCTTATAATAACCTTTCAAATCATCCTGAAGAATGTCCTGAATTTCATCAGAGAAATACGTAACCGGATTGGAAAGGCCCACATCAATACTGATTGATTTTTCGTCTTGGGTGAGAATCTTACCCTCTATAATCTGGCCGGATTTTAATTTAACAATCTCGGCCAGACTATAGGAAGGCAAAATAAGAGGTAGAAATAAACATATAATGGTTTTACAAAGAAAACTCATTATTTTTTATCAGCAACTCCTGCCTTAGGAGATACGCTGGCACTCATCGCCGCTTGATTGGATTTATCTTTAGCCTGGGATTCTTTGATTAACTCTTCTAAAAGAATGGCAGAATTACGGGCACTCTCAGCATCTCCCGTCGTATTAAAAATCTCATAACTTCTACGTGCGGCTAATACAGCCGGCAAATTCTTTCCATTCATTCTGTTAGCCATCGCTAACATGTAAAAGATCGTTCCGTTATCAGGAAAATTCTTAGCCGATTGATCTAAAAACTCTGCCGCTTGCTCATTTTGTTCCGCCTTCAGAAGAATTTGTCCTAGTACCAAATACGGATTGGGATCCGCAGGGTCAACCTTGATGGAAGCTTGTAAACTAGCCACCGCTCCTTTTAAATCTTTCTGCTGGAGTAACATCATGCCTTGGGCAAAAAGTTTCTTGGCGGCAACTTGACGTTCACTGTTATTACCTACGACTTGATCCTGAGGGGCTTGCTGACAACCGGCAAGCATTAAACCTAAACACACCATACAAATAATTTTTTTCACAACGTCTCCTTACTTTTTAATCGCATTAACTGTTAAATAAGCATCCACACCGGCAGCGGCGGCGCGTCCTTCATAAATGGCCCAAACAACTAAAGACTGTCCTCGAGTCATATCTCCCGCGGTAAAAACTCCTGGAATAGATGT
>JADFYF010000073.1 GCA_015233165.1 Candidatus Omnitrophota bacterium | reverse complement strand
CCGAAATCTTTATAGACTCGCCATCGCCCAATGTCTCCTTCAAGGTATCCCGGATGAGTTCGACAATCTCCTCCGATTCCTTTTTTGAAAGGCCCACCTCCTCCCATAGTACGTTGACTATATCTACTTTTGTCATAAAGCCTTATAACGTGGATAATTACCCATGCAGATAGCAATGTCTCTCAGAGTCAGAAGAAGGGTTGTAAGGATAACTAAGATTCTTGCCATAAGAATGTCCTGATTAAAAGATCTTGATCAAAGTATAACATTTGTTGGGTTCAAATCAAGAAAGTGTGGGAATAAGAAGTAGGAAATAAGAAGGGAATAAAAAAAGTAAAGTAGTCTTAAGGATAAGGACAGGCATAAAAATAGAAAGGATGATTCGGGTTCCCTGACAAACGGCTGCTATCTCCTGATTCATTATAGGCGTTGGTGCTGTTAGAAAGCCAATTGCCGCATACGACTATATTTAAGCTCGCTAAACCATACGGAGTAACAAGTTCACCCGTTTTCCATTTTTGTTGGGCGGGGCCGTGGTCGCTATACCAGTAACATAATCCTGTTGCATGAGCATCAATCATATTTTGCCTTGTAGAGCCAGTAGAATTAAGAGGGTTGTCAGTAGGGAAATTGCCCCATCCGCTGCCCCATCCGCATGTGATAGAGGTGACGGAGCCAGTTGCTCCTGTAGCGCCATCAGGTCCAGTAGGCCCTGTGGGGCCAGTGGGTCCATAACCTGTAGGTCCGGTATCCCCTGTAGGTCCTTTCATCTCACTAAAGGGTTTCCATGTTCCTGTTCCAGATGTGTCAGAACTGACTAAGACAGAGTTTAAAGCGGGATTGTCTCCTGTGATGGTAATCGTCTGAATATCCATAGTTCCCCCCACAGTCAGGTTGCCAGGAATATTGACTCCACCAGAGAAATGGCTGTACGGATTTAATTGAAGAGAGCTGGCTGTTCCTTGAACAGCTGCTTTTCCGTCAATATAGATGATTCCATTGACGCTAGTATCGCCGAGATTGATAGTTCCAGCAGTGGCATTAATAGTATATCCGGACACGTTGCCACCACTTAAAGCAGAAATATCTCCAGTGGCTGAGACGGAAGCTGCGGAGATGGCGCCAGTAGTGTTAGTGACGGGATTCTTAGCGGCTTTGAGAGACCCGGTGTTAATAGAGTTCACAGAGATCGTTCCCGTGGAGATGATATCATTCCTCGCAGAGATGACGCCCTTGTTATTAGGATCAGTAAGACTGGCGATAACAGTGATATTATTAGTGGCGGTGACCGAAGATCCAGAGATGGTACCCAAGGAGGCGTAGAGACTGCCATTCGTCGATGTAATAGTACCATTGGTCTTGATTTGATTGCCTTGGACACTACCGCTGGCTGTGATGTCCCCATATACCAAAAGATTGGCGGTTTGATTCTGTCCAATGCTGACATTGCCTAGGGTGTCATATTGTAAATAAAGTGTCCCGGAGGTGGAACCTGTGTTTTTACCATCGATATGGAGAGTCCTTATTCTTCCAGATACCACATCGAGTAAATAGGGATAGCCGCTGCCGGGGTTTTGAATGGTAAGTCCTAAGGACGCAGGAGGCGTTGTTGTGCCAATGGCCACATTGCCGCTAAAAATGGTGTTGTTGAAAAATTGATTGGTTGCATTATTTTCTTGCTGAAGAATGGATCCTGACAACGTTATTTTACGGTTGCCGCTACCATCGTTGATTCCGGTTATAAAGAGTCCATCTGTTTTGGTTTTGTCGTAGCCGATGATACCGTCGGTAGTATTTGTAGACGTGAATTTTATTGAAGAATTAACTTCAAGGGGACGAACAGGGGGCAGTGATGTTTTGATGCCAACATTACCTGTTATTGTTAGGGTGCCTGTTGTTGAGAGATCATTTTTAATGGTTATATCGCCTGCCGCTGAAATTCTCATTCGTTCTGTATTGGCTGTTTGAATAACAAAGTCGTTAGCGCCATAGGTTCCAATTACTCCGGAACCGCTTAAGTCTGCGCCTAAGAAGGCCTGGGTTGTTCCATCGGACACGCTGACATAGGAAGCCCCACCGGTTGCGACATTAATTCCAGCCAGAGGAGAGGGGATGCCTCCGCCTCCTACGGTCAAAAGGGATACGGGAGTTTGTGTTCCTATTCCGACGTTATCAGCCAAATTTGTTGGATAAAGTCGATAGGTATTATCTGAAGTCCTGGTCCAAAGCGAATCGCTATTACCTGAAAAAGGAAACCAGCTACCGCCCTGACAGTAGTAAAGTCCTAAAAGCTGAAATTCGCCGCTATGATCTGATTTAAGGGGGGCCCCATAAAATATTCTTCCATCATCTTTATTATTGATCGTACTTGTATCTGCGCAAGTAGGGGTTGTATGGAGCGCTTCAGACCATTTGGTTAGTTTTATTTGTTGATAATTCCCGACAGGCGCAGGGTAATGGGTTTTCATTTCTATCTGAGCGGCCCAAACAATCGAGCTAGATAGGGTTAGAAGAGTGGTGATTAGGATGGATGAAATCTTCGACATAAAATAGTTCCTTTATAAATACCCCACTGAAAGTATATCATTGGATTGGGTTAAAGCAACCAGGTCGACGAATTTTTTAATGAGAACAATGTTGATTAATAATCAAAAATAAAACTTGACATTTGCTGTATATTAGTCTATATTTTTGTTTATTCATCAACTTTTGGAATCCATCCCCTGGGTTCTCGTTGAAAAACATAAATAAGTTTTTCTTATCCATTTCCCCTAAAGTAAGTTTGACGACATGAATATCTTTGGATTAACTCCCATCGATGCAGCATTAAGTGCTTGGGGGCTTACTGTGTCTTTAAAGTGGACTGAGTTTTTGTTTGTTCAAAGTGCCTTGGGGGTGGTGGCGCTTGCGATGGGATTTTTGTGGAGTCTTTGGGAATCAGCCCGCAATGCCAATTTTAAATATTTCTCAATGTTTGTTTTTATCGCGTTAACAGGTTCCTTGTTATTTCTTGGTCTTAAACGTCAAGAGCCCGTTATTAAAAGTATGGCTGAGGGCAGTGTTTCTGCACAGTCCATCAAGGAGACCCTGACGCAGGAGACACAGATGCCCTATGTTTTAACCTTCTTTTCTCAAACAGCCGACGCGCTGAGCATTGATCTTATAGGGAAGATTGATGTCTTGCTTGGAACTTCAGGACAATTTTTAAAATCACCCTTTGGTATCCAGAAATTATCTTGGGCGGCCCATCAATGGATTCATCGTCCTGTTTCTGATGGGACGTTAAGACGGGATTTGGATAATTTTATTTATGAACATTATCTTCCGTCGGTGGCGATGTATTCTAACGCGAACGAAGGAAGTGATCTGACTTCACTTAGCATGGAGGATGCCAGGGTGTTAAGTCATTATTCTGCCTCTGGACAAGGTCAGTGGGAGAACATAAAGGGGCGTCTTTTGAATTTGATCAACGATACCCAGGGTCCCTGGGTCAACATCAAGGAGGTCTTTGGGCAGATGGGGATTCTCAATGAGCATTGGGAGGATGATGTTTTGTCCTCGATCGTTCGTGGGGAGTGGAAGCCTCCGTCGTACGGATGGGTGGATGCGGCATCGATGGTCTTTGTGGCCTTTCCTTATCTCGAGGGCTGGGCGAATTTCTGTCTTTTTGCGGCCTTTCCATTTTTGATGCTGACCATGCTGATCTTTCGTCGTCTGAATGTACTGCTGCGTTATGTCGAGATCTTTGTATGGGTTAAGTCCTGGATGCTAGGTGGGGCGGTGGCCTATTGGGTATCCTTGGCCGCTGCCTATATTCAAGGGCAGTCATCGACGCAGGCAGTTTGGTTTTGGGAATATCCCTATTATCTGACGATAGGGGCCGCCCTGTTAATTCTCATGCCGATTGTCAGTTTTATAGGAATTCATCAATGCTTTCAATGGTGTAACCGTTCATAAATCAGGAGGAAGAAATGTTGAAGAAAAGAATCAAGGTCATGATGAATGCGGGTTTGGTTTTATTAATTAGCGCATCTGAAGTTTGGGCGCAGTCTGTGGGGTCTGGTAGCAGCACTTCTACGACGGGGGATCCTTTGGATGTGAGCAATGAGTTTTCAACCAAGATGCTCGATATTGTCAAAGGTCCGATTTTAAAGGTGTTGGCGGCGGCAGTTCTTCTGGTCGGTATCGCCGGGCTGTTACGAGGACGACACAAACTAGCCGAATCCTGCGGCATGGCATTCTTGCTCATTCTTTGTCTGCCGGTTTTATTGGGGAAGATTTAAATGGATTGTGTCATTCCCGCGAAGGCGGGAATCCAAATCAGAATTAATTCTATTCTGGATCCCCGACAAAAGCATTCGGGGATGACATCAAGGAAATGTTATGAACCGTAAATGTCCGCAAACGTTGGATAAGCCTATTCTTCTTTTTGGACTTGAAATGGAGGATGTGGCGTTGTTGGGGGCCGTCGGAGGAGTGGGGAGTATTCTTTTGGGGCCCCTGATTCCTGGGGTTCTGACAATAGTAGGATGGATCTTATTAATGCAGTTTAAACGAGGAAAACCGACGGGATATTTAATCCATGTTCTTTACCATCAAGGGGTGGATTTCCCAGGACTTATTCCTCCTATAAAAAAGGCGGGGCGTTATTCAATCTATGGAACAGTCACTGACCTCAAAAAACTCACTATTTCATGAACGCTGGTCGAGAGCAGAAGTAGTCAATGGTCGATTAGGAGTCGTCCTTATGGCGATGACGGGAATATGTTTAACCTTAACGGCCGCCTTGGTCTATGGGATGAGCAGGCCCAAACCTGTTTACTGTATTCCAGGTCTGGCGACCGCGAAGGTGGTCTACCCTCAAGAGAATCCGGAGTCGATCAAGGCTGTTTTTGCCGCGTCATGGGTTTTGAACTGGACGAATTTTACACCAGCGACGGTCGACGATGTCTACAAAAGGGCCCAACAATTGATGTCGCCGAGATTCTTGAATCAGACACGGGTAAGGCTGAAGAAGGATGTTGAGCAGGTTAAGGCGAACAATGTGTCCTCGATGTTCTCTTTAACCAAGGATCCTTCGGTGCAGGAAGAGGAGGATGGATACAGCGTCACCTTGCAGGGAGACAAAGGAATCTTTATGGGCAAGGAAGAAATTAAGACGCAAAAAACAATCTATCGTATCCGTTTGTTGTCGACGCAGGCCACCGACAGAAATCCCTACGGGCTTATTATCGAGGATGTATCTCAGGAGACAGCATTATGAAGAATCTTGTCGTAGTTATTCGTTCAGATTCCTCCCCCTTGATGGGGGAGGGAATCCATGTTGCTAGCATTATGAAGAATCTTATTATTGGTGTTTGTATGGGGGTGTTTTTATGTTTCGGGGGAGTCCAGGCCGCAGGAGCTAAGGACGAGGGCAGGCCTGTAGAGATTAAGGTGGAGATCGGCAAGGTCTCTGAGGTGGCCTTTCCTGAGAAGGTGTCCAAGGTCGTCAAGGGCGGGGCGCCGGATTCTGTTCTGGTCGAGGTTTTAGATCATTCCGTCTACCTGCTTCCTAAAACAAATCCACCGGCGGATATTTTTGTCACTACGACGGCAGGAATCAGCTATCCGTTGAGTCTTCGTATCTCCAAGGAACGGGACATCAAGGTTCAAGTGGGAGTGTTTCATTCGGGTTCACCCGGGTCTTCTTCATGGGGTTACGGGGATGTCATGGATGTGATGAGGGATCTTCTTCTTAAGAAAGAACCTGCTATGGCGACGGTGCTCCCTCAGAAAGGAGAGGTTTTCTTATCGAATGGGCAGATCCGATTGACGGTGGATAAGGCGTATGAATTAGGACGATGGAAGGCGTATGTGCTAACAGCAAGAAATCAGATCAAAAATGCAGTCATTATTCCCGTGCAACAGATCACCATGCCTCATCTTCTGGCGATCAGCACGGAGCGGGATTTATTATCGGCTCGTGGACGAGAAGGTGACAAGGCGCAGGTTTATATCATCATAGGACAATGAGATGGGTACAGCAAAGATGAAAGAGTTTATTAAGAAGAATTCTCTGGTTATGACGTTGACGCTGTGTCTTGTTGTGATGGGGATGGTTGTTGGGATGATGTCATCTAGGAGACCCCAGAAGCCTGGCATTGGGCAGGGTCCTAATATCAAGGGGTCGAAGGATATTGGGATTTCTGTCGGCGGGGCCGATCAACTGGCCTATATCAAACATTTAGAGAAGAATTATTATGATTTTGAAGACAGGGTTAAGGATGTGGAGCGGCGGATGGAAGGGATGCAGTCGACGGCCGTGGATATTAGAAATTCTCAGAAGGAGATCGTTTCAAAATTAGATGCCAGTTTAAATGTGAAGATGGAACAGAAGTTGAAGGATTTTAAGAATACCATGGATATGGAGTCTGAGGCTCCATCGGAGCCTGCTTTACTTTCGGAAGTGGGACTTACCGTGGCGGATATTCATCCCTCCAGCGACCAGGAATGGGTGTATTTGCCTATCGGCAGCTTTTGTCAGGGGACCTTGCTGACGGGAGTCTACGCGGCAGCTGATGCTAACAATCCATTGCCTGTTTTGATTTCTTTAGACGAGGCATTTTATGGTCCTAATAAAACCCGTATCCCTTTAAAAGGGGCTTTTGTGTTGGGTAAGGCCTATGGGGACATGGTTTCCGAGAGAGCGCTCATTCAGATCGTCGCTATTTCCTCGATTTTGCCTAGTGGTCATGCCTTTGAGAATGAGCAGGATTTAGGTTATGTGACCGATGATTATGGAGAATTGGGAATTAAAGGGCAGGTGGTGTACAACACAGGCAAACAGCTGGCGCTGAGTTTTATGGGAGGTTTTGTCGCCGGTGGCGCGCAATCCATCGCCGATAGTCAGGTGACAACGCATCAGACCCTGCAAGGGGATACCGCAAAGACGGTGACAGGCAGCACATCCAAGAATGCTTTATTCTCGGGGGTAGCTCAAAGTGCTGGACGGTTGGCTCAATACTATGAAAAACAAGCCCAAGACATGGTGCCGGCGGTGCATATTAGAAATGGAGTAAAGGTCTATTTCATCATCCAAAAAGGAGTCCCCATTACCGGCCTGCCAGTCAATGAATTTAACCATCGGCGGTTTGTGGATTGAAGCCATTATTTCTCTATTATTTCTCCTGTGTTGATTTCTATGTCACCAGGTGTTATATTCTACAAGAAAGGTGTTTATGAAGTATTTGAAAAATAAGTCTTTTCAGAGGGATTTAAGAAATGGAGGATTAGAGGACAAAGAAACAATAATGTTGGATGATGTTTTCAATGGAAGGGCCGATTCAATTGGTTTTAAGATGTATAAGGTTAGATTGGCAAGGGAAGGTCAAGGGAAAAGTGGAGGATTCAGGAGTTTATTTTTCTGGAAAAAAGATGAGTCAATAGTATTTTGTTTTTTATTTGCTAAAAATGAACAAGCCGATTTAAGTCCAGATGAGTATAGAGCGTTGAGGATATTATCTAAGGAGTATGATTCTTTAACAGAGAATGAGATTGAAAAGAGAATAGAAAACAAGAATCTTATGGAGATTAAATATGCTAAAGAAACAAAATAAGAAGTCAAAAATTCTTGATATGGTCGAGGAAGAGTTACATGCGATCCATGAGATTAAAGATGTCTCTGTAAGTATCAGAAAGTTCAATAAGATTAAATATCTAGAACCCAAGCATTATACAAGCAGTGACGTCATTCGAATTAGAAAGAAATCCAGCGTCAGCCAAGCGGTATTTGCTTATTTATTAAATGCAAGTGAAAGTACGATTAGAAAGTGGGAGATTGGTGTTAAAGAGCCCGGCGGTGCTAACTGTAGACTTCTACAGATTATTGAGAATAAGGGGCTGGAAGTTCTATTGTCTTAATTTTTAGTCTTCACGACGTTGAGGCGTTGACGCAACCTTATGGATATGTTAATCTCCTTATAGTCATAATTATGACCATAAGGAGGGAAAGATGAAAACAATGACAGCGACACAGGCAAAGAGTAAGTTTCTTGAGGTTTTAAGAAAGGCTCACGACTCAGGAGAGGTTTTCTCCATAACCAATAACGGTATTCCTTATGCCGTTATTATGGGCCAGGACGATTACGAGGGTCTTTTAGAGACTCTGTTAATCCTTGAAGATAAAGATTATGGCCGAGAGCTTTTAAAGCGTGGTCGAGAAGCAAAGAAAGGAAAGGGGGTTTCTTTTGAAAAAGTTTTTGGAACGCCCCAACAGAAATGAGAAAACAGGTATATACAATTATATGGGAACCCAGAGCGGTAAAAG
>JADFYF010000072.1 GCA_015233165.1 Candidatus Omnitrophota bacterium | reverse complement strand
TCGAAAAAGACAAATTCAGGATGTTCATGAGGCGATTAGATCCTCAGGAGTTTTGAATTCTAATGATCATAAAGATTTTGTGGCTCCATTAACCGTTCCCCCCGGGGACATTGCTGAGAAAATCAAATCGCATCAATTAGCTGCCCATTAATATGAAAAAAATCTTTCTTTGTGTGCTGATGAGTTTAGGTTTCGTTGGGACTGTTTTATCCGATGAACCAGCGCCAAGCCAGCTGCCGCATGTCAAGCCAGCGATGCTTAGCGCAGGATACTGGATTGCTCGTCATGCCTCTGCTGATAAGTTAGTCATGGATGCCAAACAGATTGAAAATTTCAATGACAATATCAAAACAAACTTGGGACTAACGAAGGATATTTATTCTCTGGTGGCTCATTTTCAGACGGAATCCCTCTCCGATGTGTTTAAGAAGAATATGGCGGATTATCTGGATAAGGAATTTTTTCTGGCCGATGGAACCCAGAGGGATGCGAATTATTTGGATAATATTAAGAAGAATATGCACTTAAACGCAGTGGTCTTTGGGGTTGAACCGCGCTATGCCCTGGTGACCAATTTTGCCAATCAGAGATTTTTTCCGACGAAGGAAGGTCTTTATGCTAAGAGGGGAGATCTGGATTTTGATGAGCTGCAGAACAGTGGATTGGATATTGGAACGGCAGTTGCTGTGGTTCATGAAAGTCTGGATAAGAAGTGGGTTTACGTTCTCTCGAGTTTAAGTGACGGATGGGTGGAGGCGGATAAGCTTGTCATCGGAGATATGCAGCAGATCAAGAATTACGAGCAGATGAAGGATTTTGTGGTGATTACGTCTCCTCGAGCGGATCTATTTCTAGATGCGTCCATGACGATCTATTATGAGTTTGTCCGCATGGGAAATAAGCTTCCTTTTCTCGATGACAATGCTCAGCAGTGGGTCGTTCAGATTCCGGGACGGAGTAAGGAGGGGCAGTTGCAGATGGTCAAGGCGTATATTCCTAAGGCCCAAGCCCATCGAGGCTATTTGCCTTACACCGCTAGAACGATTTATAATCAGGCCTTTTTGATGTTGGATAAGCCCTACGGATGGGGAGATATGAATGGGCAGCAGGATTGTTCAAGGTTCTTACAAATGGTCTTTGCGACGGTGGGCATAGAACTTCCCAGGGATTCTAAGAATCAAGCGCAGGTAGGTGTTGAGTTGGCGTCCTTCGATGAGACGATGGGGGATAACAAAACAAAGTTGAATGCGCTGCAGACGGCTCAAGGCGCTTTAACCCTGTTGCCTTTAAAGGGTCATATTATGTTGTATCTAGGAATGGTCGACGGGATTCCCTTTGCTATTCATGAAACATCAGGTTTTACGAAGACGCAAGGAGAGCGGCAGATCAAATATACGTTAAATAAGGTGACGGTGTCAGATTTGTTTTTAGGAGAGAAATCAAATAAAGGGTCTTTGCTAAGACGTTTAATAAAAATCATTGAGTTAAGATGAAAGGTTTGTCACCAGCATTCGGGAATGACACATGGATTAATTATGAGTCTTCAAATTGTGAAAATTGATATTTCTTCCCTGCAAGCTCCGTTGCTGCAGCCTTTTCGTATTGCCACAGGTCAGCATGATCAGCTGGATAATTTATTAGTCACCCTGGAGTTGTCCGACGGAACAGTGGGTTATGGAGAGGCAGCGATTGCCTCGCACATCACAGGTGAAACCATCGACCAGACGAAGGAGAATCTTTTAGCGACGGCGCAGTGTTTAGAGCATCATGATGCGGCGGATTATCTGCGGATATCCTTCTGGCTACACGATTCCTTCCCTTTAAATAAAGCGGCTGTCGCCGCTGTTGAAATGGCCTTGTTAGATGCCCTGACGCGTTCGATGAAGATTCCCTTGTGGAAACTATTTGGAAATAAAGCCCACCGTCTTAAGACGGATATCACCATTGTGATTGCGTCCCTGGAAGAAACTCAAGCAAAGGCGAAAGAGTTTTACCAGAAAGGATTTCGATCGTTTAAGATTAAGATCGGTCGGGATATGGATTTGGATTTCAAACGTGTGCAGGTGGTGGCCAAGATGGCTCCTCAATCTCAAATCATCCTCGATGCGAATCAGGGCTATGATGCTGCCGGGGCTTTGAAGTTTCTTAAAATGTTAGATAAAGCCAAGGTGAAGGTGGATGTGATTGAGCAGCCGGTGGCTAAGGCGGATTTAGAAGGGTTAAAGCGTGTCACGAAGTTGTCTAAGGTGTGTGTCTGCGCGGATGAAAGCGCCTCATCGATTTCGGATGTCATCGGCTTAATTCAGGATCACGCCGTCGGTGCTATTAATATTAAACTCATGAAGACAGGATTGATCCACGGTTTTCAAATCGCCCGACTGGCTTCGGCGCATGGTTTAAAGCTGATGATGGGCGGGATGATGGAAAGCAATGTGGCGATGACCGCGGCCGCTCATCTGGCCTGTGGCGTCGGTGGATTTGATTTTATCGACTTAGACACTCCTTTCTTCATTAAAGGAGAAGCCGCGCGCAATCCCTATTTAACATCGAGCGGCATTTATGATTTAACCAAGGTTAAGGCAGGAATTGGTATTAAACCTTTGATTAATTGAAAGAATTTGTCACCCCCGAATGTTGTAGTCGGGGGTCTAGGGTTGGCTAAAGTTCTAGATGCCCGACTAAAACTTTCGGGCATGACAGGTATACTATATGATTCATAATCCTATTGCTTTAATAGTTATCCTTCTTTTTATCGAAGTTTTTATTCTTTATATTTCTAAGCATAAGAATTTTTCTAAGTATTTTGATATTCTTCCGTCTGTCTTTTGGATTTACTTTATTCCAATGCTGGCCTCCAGCTTTGGGCTTATCGATTCTCAGTCGCCGATTTATTCTAAAATTACCACCTATCTCTTACCCATGGCCTTGTTTTTGCTTTTGATGACTGTCGATCTCAAGGCTATTCTACGTCTGGGGCCAACCGCCTTGATCATGTTTTTTATCGGAGCGGCAGGAATTATGCTGGGGATGGTGGTGGTGTTTGTTTTATTTAAGGGAATCATTGGTTCACAGTTCTGGTCGGGCTTTGCCGCCTTGTCAGCCTCCTGGACAGGGGGCAGCGCCAACATGATTGCTGTCAAAGAAGCTCTGGCTGTTCCAGATGCTGTGTTTTTGCCGATGGTGATCGTCGATACGGTGGTGCCTTATGTCTGGATGGCGATGATGGTAGCGTGTGTGGCTTTGGCGCCCAGGTTTGATCAGTGGATTAAGGCGGATCGAACGATCCTGGATGATCTGCAGCAAAGGATTTCCAACGTCTCTGCCGCTAAGCTGCGACCGCTGAGTTTCAAGTCTGTGGCAGGTTTATCCCTGTTAGCCTTGGTGGGAGGATGCTTATCTATTTATCTAAGCCATTTCTTGCCGGAAATTAAGGGGATTATATCGACGTATGCCTGGACGATTATTATTGTGTCTTGTCTGGGAATCGTTTTATCCATGACCAAGGCCAGAAAATTTGAAGCGTATGGAACTAATAAAATTGGTTATTTTATTTTGTATTTTGTGTTAACTTCGATCGGCGCTAAGGCGAGTATTCATCATTTAGGGACAGCCGTAACTCTTATCGTGGCAGGGTTTTTAGTTGTTTTTATTCATGCGATTATTTTGTTGATCGCCGCTAAGATGATGCGGGCTCCGTTGTTCTTGGCGGTCGTTGCCTCGCAGGCCAATGTTGGGGGAGTAGCTTCAGCCCCCTTGGTTGCTGAGATTTATCAAAAAGGTTTTGCCAGCGTCGGTCTTCTTCTGGCGATCTTGGGAAATATTGTGGGAACTTATTTGGGGATTATCACAGGACAAATGTGTCATTACTTTGTTCATTAATGTCGATATGAAAAAGCTAACGTTAAATTCTATTTACGAAATCGTTGTTCTCTTGGTTTTATTGGCCCTGGTGGTTCTTTATTTGTGGGTTCCTATTAATTTAGTCAGCTGCGATGTGGGACGACACTTAAAGAATGGAGAATTTCTTTTAAGCGGGCATACTGAGATTCTTTATAAGAATTTCTATTCGTTCTCCTATCCGGATTATCCGTTTATCAATCACCATTGGCTGACAGGAGTTATTTTTTACGGCATCTTCCATTGCTGCGGCTTTACGGGTTTATCTATTTTTTATATTCTTCTGATCCTATCCGCTTTTATTTTGTTTTTTGATTCCGCTCGACGGATTTCTGGTTTTCATACGGCGGTGTTCTTTGCTGTCTTGAGTTTTTTATTGGTGGTAGACCGTAAAGAAATCCGTCCAGAAGGTTTTAGTGTGTTTTTTATGGGGCTGTATTTTTATTTGCTAACCCGGTTTCAGGAAAAGACGCTTTCTCCTAAGATGCTTTTTGGGATCATTCCATTTGTTCAGTTATTATGGGTCAATATTCATATTTTCTTCTTTCTAGGCCCCATGCTCATCGCTATTTTTTTATGGCAAGCTCAAAGCTCTAAGGAAGATGTTAAACATATTCGCACCTTGCTGATGGTCTTAGTTCTTTCTGTGATTGTGAATGTTTTAAATCCTTCTGGAATAGCGGGGGTGTTGACGCCATTGAATGGTTTTAAGAAGTTTGGATACGATTTAGCGGAGAATCAGAACGTGGTTTTTATGATGCGTCGATTCCCTCAGGTCGTGCTTTATAAGCTGTATTTTGTGGTGACACCTGTTTTAGGTCTTGTCGCCTTGTGGGGGGTATGTCGCGATGGGGTTCGTCGGCATTGGCCTATGCTGGTGTTAATGATCTTTGTGATGGCGGCAGGATTTAAAGCGGTACGTCTTTTGATGCCCTATGGATTCTTTTATATTCCCTTAGGCGCCTATTTTGGAAATATTTTTCTAAAACATTTTAAATATGAAACAGTGGCGCGCATTGTGATCGTTGTCTTGTTGATGGAGGGAATGATTTTTTATGCGTTCATGGGTCCCAAGAATCCGTCGGTGGGTTTAGCCCCCAAGGTTAATGCGTCCGTGGACTTCTTTAAGAAGAATGGGTTAAAGGGCCCCATATTCAGCAATTACGATATCGGCGGTTATTTGATTTATCATTTTTCGGATACAGAGAAACTGTTCGTGGATAATCGGCAGGAGGCGTATCCGGTGGATTTCTTTCAAAAGATTTATATTCCCATGCAGCAGAATACTGTCGATTGGACCCTGGCTCAGGATCGGTATAATTTTAATTTGATTTATTTCTATCGTAATGACCTCACCCCCTGGGGACAAAAATTTATGATTAGCCGCATTGTAGATCCTGCCTGGGCCCCTATCTATATAGATAATTATGTAGTTGTTATAGCCCGTCGAGACAGTGTCAATCAGAAAGTTATCGATCAATTTGAAATTCCTCAAAGTATGTTTAAAGTTGCTCATCAAAATCAGCCTTCCTTTTTACTAAAATAGTTCAGATTCCCCTCGGAATAGAATTCATTGGTGCTAAAATTATTTTATAGCACATCTATAATGATCATTAATCTTTTGAACAACTTTCTTAAAGGTTACATTATGTTTTTTCAAAGAAAATTACGGGCAATTGTTTTTCTTTTAGCTTTCGGTTTAACGCTGCCGGCTATGGCGCAGCAGGTTCCGGGTAGTGCTAAGTCTGGGGTGGTGGAAAGAAATATCAAGACGCCTGATATGTTTAGAGAGCCTTTAGCAACGGAAGCAACGCCGACGGTGGCTAAAACAGCGAAAGAGGATGCGGTATTAAGGGAGTTGGATGAGGTTCAGGCGAGCTTAACTCGAAAGAGTGGCAAGCATATTGTCGTCAGTCATTTCAGGTTTTCAGGAAATACTGTTTTTACCGGAATTTATTTGGAAGATTTGTTGTCTTCTTATAAGAATAAACCTATCGATTTTCAAGATCTTCAAGTTGCTCTTGCCATTGTCAATAAAAAGTATGCCAGCCAAGGCTATTTCTTAGCCAGAGCTATTCTCCCGACACAAGAGATCACCAATGGGATTGTTGAAATTCAAATAGTGGAAGGCCATCTAGGTGAGGTGATTGTCGAGGGGGGTAGGTTCTACAAAGCGGATTTTATTAGAGATCATTTTCCTTGTGCGACCAATGGTATTATCAATTACAACGCTCTTCTTAAATCCATCATATTGCTCAATGAATATCCAGATTTAGATGTCAAGGTCATCCTGCAAAAGGGTAAGAACTCTTCGACTACGGATACCGTTCTTAAGGTTCAGGATAGACGTCCTCTGCATTTCTTTAGCGACTATAACAATTTTGGTTCTAGGTATGTGGCTCGACATCAAATGGGGACGGGAGCGGTCTACTCGAATTTGATCGTCGGTGGCGATAAAATTTCGATCAATGAGGTTCATGGGCTGCCGTTTCATCGCATGACCTATGTCAATACGGAGTATTCTCTTCCGATTAATGCGTATGGGACGAGGTTCGGCATTTCGTATGGCTGGTCGGAGTTTGATGTGCAAAAGGAGTTTCGCGCGTTGGATTCGGGGGGTAGATCTCAGACGGTGAGTTTGGAATTGAGACATCCTTTGCAGCGAACGTTAACGTCTAATGCAGATCTTTTGTTTGGTTTTGACGCCAAGGATTCTAGAAATTATCTTTTGGGACATATCAATAGTGTGGACCGGTTACGTATCGTTAAGGTTGGAGTTTCTGGGGATGCCTTCGATAGCTCTCTAAAGGGTAGAAATTATTTTAGCGCTTTGTTATCTAAGGGGGTAGCTAACACGTTTGGCGCTTCCGGTCATGATAATCCTCTCTCCTCACGCGCTGGCGCCGGCGGAGCCCTTTTGAAGGCGAATTTTGATTTGGCCCGTTATCAAAGACTTCCCATGGATAGCGTCCTGTTGCTTAAGCTTTCGACTCAAATGGCCGACGATGTTCTTCCCGTATCTGAGCAATTAGCCATCGGCGGAGAGAATTCTGTTCGCGGCTATCCTGAGTCCGAGCATTTAGGCGATTACGGTGGTGTGTTGAATCTGGAATTAACCGCGCCCTTGCCGTTTTGGAAAAATTACAAGCTGGCTCTGATCAATAAGGAGCTTAAAGATTTCTTAAAGCTCGTCGGATTTTTTGATTATGGAAAGGTGTATTTAAAGAATCCTCAGGTGGGAGAAGCCAAGAGTCATCAAATTGCCGGCTCTGGGTTTGGCTTCCGTTTTGATTTTAACTACGATTTAAACATGCTTCTGGACTTCGGCTTCCCTGTGGCTGGAGACAAATCTTCGTCGGGTGATAAGGAAGTCACCTATCTTCAGGTGATTAAGAAATTCTAATTTGGATTTTGATTATGCCTGAACAACACAATATAGAATACAAACAAAGCTGGCATGATGATTACCTAAAGTGGATCTGCGGCTTTGCTTATGCTAACGGCGGGACTCTTTATATCGGTAAAGATGACAATGGCGCTACTGTTGGTGTTTCGGATTACAAAAAGTTGATGGAAGATTTGCCGAATAAGATTCACGACTTGCTTGGGCTAATGGTCGAGGTTAGGTTGAAAAAATCTAAAGGCCTTTGTTGTATTGAAATTGTTGTTCTGCCTTATTCTGTCCCTATTTCATTTCGTGGTCGGTATTATTATCGCAGTGGAAGTGTAAAGAAAGAATTGATCGGAAACTCGCTTAATGAATTCTTGCTTAAAAAGTCAGGAAGAACATGGGATGAGGTTGCGGAAACCTCGGCGAAGATGACGGATATAGATCAAAGAAGTGTTGATCAATTCTTAAAGTCCGCTCGTAAGGCAGGGAGATTTCCTAGTCATGAGAAATTAAGTCTTAAAGAATTGTTGGATAAATTATTACTGTTGGATCGAGGGAAACTTAGACGCGCTGCGATTATTTTAGTTGGAAAAGAGCCTGGACGATTCCATCCTAGCCTGACTGTGCGTATTGGACGTTTTGGTAATTCGGAATCAGATTTAAGATTTGAAGAATCTGTAGAGGGTAGTCTTATTTATTGTATTGATGAAGTTTTGAATCAGATTAATCGGAAGTTCTTAATCCGTCCGGTTTCCTTCGAAGGGATGCATCGTATTGAAAAGGAACAGTATCCTACCGAAGCATTGCGCGAAGTATTACTCAATGCGCTTGTTCATAGGAATTATATGGGCGCCCATATTCAGATAAAAATTTTTGATGACAGGATTTCTTTTTGGAATGAGGGCCTTCTTCCTGAAGATTTGACAATAGAACTCCTAAGAAAGAAACATTCTTCCAGACCTCGTAATCCAATTATTGCGGATGTCTGTTTTAAAGGTGGGTACATTGACGCGTGGGGACGTGGTATAGAGAAAATAATCAAGGTCTGTAAGAAGGCCAATTTACCTGAGCCTCAATTTGAAGAAAATAGTGGGGGGATGTTGGT
>JADFYF010000071.1 GCA_015233165.1 Candidatus Omnitrophota bacterium | reverse complement strand
GTCCGCATGGCCGTTTTATATTTAGTGTTAGGGGCAAAGGGAGAATAATATGGGACTATTAATCAAAAACGCAGTTATTGTGAATAACGACAAAATTTGGGACAAGCCTCACGATATTCTTTGTGAGGATGGCAAGATTGTGAAGATTGCCTCCACCATTGATGTCAAGGGGCATGAGGTCGTCGATGCCAGGGCCAAGAAGGTTCTGCCGGGGCTGATCGATATTCATGTGCATTTTCGTCAACCGGGCCGGGAAGATAAGGAAACCATTGAAACAGGTCCCAAGTCTGCGGTCAAGGGTGGTTTCACGACGGTGATGTGCATGCCCAACACCACACCGGTGATTGATAATCCGATGACGGTGGAATATGTGATCCGCGAAGCCAAACGCGTCGGACTTTGTAATGTGCTTCCGATCGGCGCACTGACCAAGGCTCAGAAGGATGAAGAGTTGACCGATATGGCAGAGTTGAAATCGGCCGGTTGTATTGCTTTTTCCGACGATGGAAAATCTGTCTTGAATAGTCGTCTGTTTCGTCTTGCCATGGAATACGCCAAGATGCTCGATGTTTTGATCCTGGAACATTGTCAGGATCCCTTATTGACCTCAGGGGGCGTGATGAATGAGGGGGCGGTGTCTACTCGCTGTGGTTTAAAGGGTGATCCTGCCATTGCCGAGTCGGTCACGATTGCCCGCGATATTGAGATTGCCAATTACCTTAATGCCAGGGTGCATATTTGTCATGTCAGCATCAAAAGAGGCTGCGAATTAATTAAGATGGCCAAGGCCCAGGGGATTAAGGTAACGGCGGAGGCTTGTCCTCATCATTTTTCTTTGACGGATGAGGCCTGCGCGACATTTGATACGTCGACGAAGGTGAATCCTCCGCTGCGTTCTCAGGAAGACGTGGATGCGATCAAACAGGCGATTAAGGACGGGACCATCGATTGCATCGTCACCGACCATGCGCCGCATACGAAGGAAGACAAGGAAGTTGGTTTCGACGGAGCTCCCTTTGGTTTGATTGGCTTAGAGACATCCTTAGGTCTGACGATTAAAGAATTAGTGAAGCCCGGCATTATTGATCTTCCGACGATGGTAGAAAAGATGTCGAGCGCTCCGGCGAGGATTGTTGGGCTTAAGACCAAGGGTTCCATCAAGGAAGGGTTGGATGCCGACATCACGATTATTGACGAGAACAAAGAATGGACAGTCACCAAGGAAGGCTTTGCCTCCAAGTCCAAGAACTCCCCCTTCATCGGTTGGAAGCTCGTCGGGGAAGTGGCGTATACGATATATGAAGGAAAGATTGTTTATAAGGCTTAGTTCTTAAAGATTTGAATGATGCGCCCGTGGCCTAATGGATAAGGCAAAAGCCTCCGAAGCTTTTCATGCAGGTTCGACTCCCGCCGGGCGCGTTTTATATGCATGTCATTCCCGAATGCTTTCGTCGGGAATCTAGAACACTAGCCAACCCTGGACCCCCGATAGAAACATTCGGGGGTGACAAGACTCATTATGTTTAACAGTAGATCAATATCTTTTGCCATCACAACCTTCCTGCTTTGCCCTTTTTGGATCACTCCTACCCAAGCCAGCACCTTTGCTCCTCCTTCAGGTAAAACTCTTCTCTTGGTCGGTCAGGACAAGAAAACCATCGATGCCTATGTTCAAGGAACGGGTCGCGTTCCCGGCGGGGTGATGATGTATACCTCGATTCAGAAGATGGAAGGGTTAGAGGAGCAGGCGGACTGCGGTTCAGGTTGCCAATTTGGAAATGCTCTTCTTACTACCTATCCTCAGTCGGTGGTGCAGGTGGGGTTGTATATGGTCAATGCCTTAGGGGATATTCTCGACGGTAAATATGACGGAAATCTCAAGAAGTTGTCCCGGTGGCTGAAGCGCGCCAAGCGGCCGGTCTATTTGAGAATTGGTTACGAATTTGATTATGTGAAGAATGATTACTCTCCTGCCCAATACAAAGCGGTTTTTCGTTACATCGTAGATTTTTTTCGTCGAGAGAAGGTCACCAATGCGGCCTATGTCTGGCATGCGTATAGTGTTTTAGATGTGAATCGTCCCTGGATGGACTGGTATCCCGGCGATGAGTATGTGGATTGGTTTGGGGTTTCTATTTTTAGCGGCGGACAGCTGTATGGAGCCGAACGTTTTCGGGCGTTGGCAGCAGAGCATCGGAAACCCTTTATGATTGCCGAATCCTCGCCGATGGGGATCTATATTGTTCGCAGTCAGGTGAATTGGTTGAAACATCTTTTTGATTTTATCGACCAGCAAAAGGTGGATGCATGGTGTTATATCAATTCCAACTGGGATATCCTGCCGATGTACAAAGGTTGGTCTTGGGGCGATGCCCGAATTGAGAAGACGCCTGAAGTCAAAGATCTGTGGCTTAAGGAAACAGGACAGGATCGTTACTTAAAGGCTTCGAAGGATTTGTTTGAGATGTTAGGATATACGTCGTCGATAAAGTAGTGTCATCCTGAGCGTAGCGAAGGATCTAAAGTTTCTTAAGATTCTTCGCTACGCTCAGAATGACTACAAAGAAGGAGAGCGTTGTGAGAAAGCAGAAAATTACCGTGTCCGTTATTGGGGGGAGCAGCATCGGGTCTAAGGTTGAGAAGATTGCGGAAGATGTGGGGAAGTTGATTGCGGAGTTGGGATGTATCTTGGTCTGCGGGGGCTTAGGCGGGGCGATGGAAGCGGCCGCTAAGGGCGCTAAGAAAGCCGGCGGTCTGACGATAGGAATTTTGCCGGGGAAGGATAAAGATGATGCCAATCCGTATATCGATATTGCCCTTCCGACGTCGATTGGATATGCCAGAAACACCATCGTGGCCTGTTCGGCGGATATCGTTATTGCGCTTCCCGGAAGTCACGGGACCAACTCTGAGATTTGTTATGCGCTTGTTTACGGTCGTCCTGTGATTGATCTAGGGGGGTGGGGGATGTCGGGGATGATCTCTGTGGATAATCTGGAAGAAGTTGAAATTAAACTGAAGAAACTCGTTAAGAAAATCAGCGAACACAAAAACTAAGCGAAGAACAGGTATTCATGCCAGAGCTTCCTGAAGTTGAAACCATCCGACGGGATTTAGAAAAAGCGCTTCTGCATAAGACCTTTAGCCAGATAGAGGTGATTGATCCCTTTGTCTTAAGAACTCCTCAGGATAAGTTTATTGATGCTCTTAAGAAAAAGTCGGTTGAAGCCATAGATCGACGAGGCAAGGCTCTTATTGTAACTTGTGTAGGGAGGGACAAGGTTTATCTTGTTGTCCAGCTGATGATGACAGGGCAATTGATTATCGAGGGTGTTCCTGATAAACATACCCGAATCATTTTTCATGTAGGGAACGGTCGCGACCGTTCCCTAATGTTGTATAACGATCAGCGACGATTCGGACAATTACGTGTTGTTAAAGATTTGTCTGACGTCAAACATCTAAGTCTTCTAGGGCCTGAACCTTTCGATGCTGCCTTTAATCCCAAGTACATCTTAGAATATACCCGTCACAGCAAGCGTCCAATCAAGAACTTGTTATTGGATCACACCTTCGTCGCCGGGATCGGCAATATTTATGCCTGTGAAATTCTTTTTCGATGTGGCCTGAGTCCTAAGCGCTTAGCCGGACGTCTCAGCTTAGCTCAGGCGAAGGATATTCATCAATACAGTATCCAGGTTTTAAACGAAGCTATTGAAGCCCGGGGATCTTCGATGCGTAATTATCGCGACGCGTCGGGACAGGAAGGCGGATTTAAGAAGTTGATCCGGGTCTATGCCAGAGAAGGGGAGAATTGTCCTCGATGTCAGAGTCCCATTCAAAGAACTGTACAGGCGGGCAGAAGCACGTTTTATTGTCCCCAATGTCAGAAATAGAAAAAAATAAAACTTTATGCTATAGTTGTGCCTTAATTATGGATCAAATTCAAAATACATATAAAGTTATCAGCAACGAGAAGCTCTGCCAGCAGTTTTGGTGTCTGAGTTTTGATGCTCCTGATTTGCTCAAAGAGGTTAAGCCCGGACAGTTTGTGCATATTCGCTCTAATGAAGGGTTAGAACCATTCTTCCGTCGACCATTTAGCGTGTATCGCGCCCAGCGTTATGTAGAGATTTTTTATGAAGCTAAAGGACCTGGGACGAGACTGTTAGCCGCCAAGACAAAGGGAGATCCCTTAGATGTGTTGGGTCCCTTAGGAACACCCTTTGTTTTACCCTCCTTGGATATTAAACAAGTCGTCATGATTGCCGGAGGGATTGGGGTGGCGCCGATGCTGATCTTGTCGGATATCTTAAAGAAGAGAAAATTAGATTTAGTTCTCTTGTACGGCGGACGCACTCGCGCTCATGTTTATCCCATGAAGGAATTCAAAGACAACGGAGTCAAGGTTCATATCGCCACCGACGATGGTAGTGTGGGTGTTAAAGGTCGTGTGAGTGATTTATTTGAAAAGGTGAAGTTTAATTCTCACGACACCTTCATTTATACCTGCGGTCCTAATCCGATGATGAAGGCGGTACAGGACTTTGCTCTGAAGAATAATATTAAAGGCCAGGCCGCCTGTGAAGAAATTATGGCCTGCGGCCTGGGTGCTTGTCTGGGTTGTTCCATTTTAACAAAGCACGGCTATAAAACAGTCTGCCATGACGGTCCAGCGTTTGATTTGGATGATGTGATATTGCATTAATAACATTCTTTGTCATTCCCGAATGCTTGTGTCGGGAATCCAGAAGTTGCAGAAGTTCTAGGTCCCCGACAAAAACATTCGGGGACGACAATATAAATAATATGCCAAATTTATCCATAAAAATAGGAAACACAACCTTCAAGAATCCCGTCACGGTTGCGTCGGGGACCTTTGGTCATGCGGAGAAGTATTTTAATCTTGAAGAAGTCAAGAAGCTAGGAGCTATCGTTCCAAAGACAGTCACTTTGTTACCTCAGGTCGGTAATCCTCCTGTGCGTATCTGGGAAACACCGTCGGGGATGATTAATGCGATTGGTATCGAGAATCCCGGGATTGATGTCTTTATTGAAAAGAAATTGCCGAGTTTTAAGAAGATCGGCGTTCCTTTAATTGTCAGTGTGTTAGGACACAATCCGGAACAGTTTGTGAGTATTATTGAGAAGCTAAACTCTCAAGATGGCATTGCGGCCATTGAGCTCAACTTGTCCTGTCCCAATCTGGGTCACAAGACTTTAATGGCTCAGGATGCTAAGGCGACGGAAGCACTGTTGAAGAAGGTGACCTCCATCTCTAAATTTCCTGTCATTGCAAAGTTGTCTCCGAATGTCACCGACATCAGTGAGATTGCCCAAGGGGCAGAAGCCGGTGGTGCGGATGCTGTTTCGTTAATCAACACGCTCACGGCGATGGCTATTGACATCAGAACGCGCAAAAGTAGAATAGGAAACTTTACCGGCGGTCTTTCCGGCCCGGCGATCCGTCCGGTGGCTGTGGCCATGGTTCATAAGGTGTATCAGGCAGTTAAGATTCCTATCATCGGGATGGGAGGAATTGCCAAGGCCGAAGATGCTCTGGAGTTTATCATTGCCGGAGCGACGATGGTTGCCACAGGCACCATCAACTTTGTCAATCCCCGGGCGTCCTTGGAAGTGCTAGAAGGTATTACCGCTTACATGAAGGAACAGAAGATTTCTGATATTAAAGACTTAATAGGATGTTTACAAAAATGAACAAAGCCCAATTAATTGTCGCCCTTGATGTGGATACCTTCGATCAGGCTCAGAAGCTGATTGAGGATCTGGATGATTCTGTTGATATTTTCAAAGTCGGTTCCCAGATGTTTACCGCCTATGGTCCTTTTGTCACCCGTTATCTGCAAGTCCGAGGCAAGAAGGTTTTTTTAGATTTAAAATTTCATGATATTCCAAATACCGTCGCCAGCGCCGTTAAGTCAGCTGTATCTTTAAGTGTGGCTCCCGGCAATGAACAAGATTTTGCTCCTCTGCATATGCTCACCGTTCACACCTGTGGCGGGCATGAGATGTTAGAGGCGGCTGTGAAAGCGGCCGATGAGCAGGCGAAGAAACTTAAGGTGAAACGCCCCTTGATCGTCGGTGTGACTGTCTTAACAAGTCAGGCGAAGGAAGATAAACTCCAGGCCTTGGTTTTAGAAAGAGCGCTGTTAGCCAAGCGTGCCGGCCTCGATGGTGTGGTGGCCTCTGTAGAAGAAGCCCCATTAATTAGACGTTACTGTCCCAAAGATTTTATTATTGTGACGCCAGGCATTCGTCCGGCCGGAGCCGATGTGGGCGATCAAAAGCGTGTGGCCACGCCTCAGGCGGCGATTGAAAGCGGAAGCAACTATTTAGTGGTTGGTCGTCCGATCGTCCAGGCCGATAACCCTAAGAAGTCCGCCCAAGCAATAATAAAAGAGATTTCCAATTCTGCCTTTTTAGGTTAGTATAGACAACTTCGTAGGGGCGGTTTCCGCCATAGGCGGATCTCAGCCATAGGGCTGATCAGCAGTTGCTGAAGCCTTTGGCTGAAGCTCAGTAGAGTTCTAGTTTTCAGCACTTCTTGATATTCAGGGCGGTTAGCTCAATTGGTTAGAGCAATTGACTTACATTCAATAGGCTGAGGGTTCAATTCCTTCACCGCCCACCATTTAAATGTCTTAACGAGTTTTTTTATTATTGTAGAAATGAAAAATCCCTACATTATTCTGATTTTTGTTCTCCACCAATAGTAGCGTTTTATCTCTATCGCATTATCAGCGGGATTAAAACTGCAGGAATATATAAGGTGTGGCCTTTTGTTTATAGGCTTATCGAGACAGTTAATTGTTACGAAGAACCAATGGATTTTTGGTGTATGGTTGTTTCTTATGTTTTTGCCATAGTATGTCTTCTATTTCTCGAAGTTCTTTTTGTACGAGCCTTACATTCAATAGGCTGAGATCCGCCTCTGGCTGACAATTCCCTGCCTACCGGCGGCTTCACCTCCCACCATTTCTTCTTCTCATTAAGTTCTCTCACGTAGCATCAAACATAAAACAGTGTCCTATTAATTAAAATATGTTAAACTTTGAGCAGTTATTCAAAGGAGGAGTAAAGATGGATATTAATTGGAGACAGTACATTCATTCAGACCCCGATGTCCTAGTCGGTAAACCTGTTGTTAAAGGGACGAGGCTATCCGTCGAATTCTTATTGGACTTATTGGCTAAGGGATGGAACGAAAAGCAAATTTTAAAGAACTATCCTAAATTGACTGCTGATAGCCTACAAGCTGTTTTTGCTTTTGCCGCAGAATGTATGCGGGAGGAAGCCCTCTTTTCAATTTCTAAAAGGTGATGCGTGAATTTCTTAGCCAATGAAAATATTCCCTTGGATAGCGTACATTTATTGAGACGAGCAGGTCATCTTGTTTTGAGCATCTCAGAAAAACATGCTGGCATGATGGATGCTGATGTTTTAAAGAGAGCAGTTAAGGACAAAAGCATTATCCTCCCCTTTGACCGTGATTACGGTGAATTAAGTTCTAAATATCCTAAGTTGATTCCTGAAGGTTTAGTTTATTTTCGTTTTGACCCAGCTACCCCAGAAGAGCCCGCCCTAATACTGCTTAAAACTTTGAAACAAGCAAACATTCATTTACTTAAGCATTTTACTATTATTGAAGATGCTAGAATAAGGCAAAGGACTCTTTAATATAGTCAATTTTAAGAAGTTATCAGCAACGTATATGCTTACGAAAAATAAAGTTATTGAGATTCTTAGAAAAGAACAGCCTTATTTGAGAGAGAATTTTGGTGTTAAGAAAATTGCTATCTTTGGCTCATTCGCTAAAGGCCATCCTCATCAAAAGAGTGATGTAGATATATTGGTTGAATTTCATAAATCACTAGGCATGAGATTTCTTGACTTGATGGATTATCTTGAAAATAAACTTAGTCGCAAAACAGAAGTTTTAACTCAAGAAGGTCTTAGTACGATTCGTGTCAAAAGAGTAGCTCAGGAAATTAAAAAGACGTTGATTTATGTCTAAAAGGCATTGGAAAGGCATTAGACATAATTGAGCTGGAGCAGAGTAATTGTGTGACTACTCCAAGTTCTTTAACAGTAATCAGTTAGTATACCGTGGGTAATGTTTAACAAATAAAAGACATTTGTTTGACATTCAATAGGCTGAGGGTTCAATTCCCTGTCTGCCGACAGGCAGGCTTCACCGCCCACCATTTCCCTCCAACGATAGTTTGGTTATTGATAAAATATGGAATATAAGGAAAAAATTCTAGAAATTCTTCTTCCTCTTCTTATAGGGCTTGTTCCTTGGTTGTTGGATAAAGCAGGAATTCCTATACCTCGATGGATAATTACTTCTGGAGGATGTTTAGTAATTATTGCTATTTTTTATGCTCTTCATTTTCCTTTAGATTATTTAATAAAGCTTTTTCCT
>JADFYF010000070.1 GCA_015233165.1 Candidatus Omnitrophota bacterium | reverse complement strand
TCGCAGGTGTATGCGGATAAGAATAAGGTTGCAGGTGTTGGTTTTAATGACGTAGGGGCGGGTTCCAAACCCGCCCAAGAACAACGGGCAGGTTTGGAACCTGCCCCTACGGTATTGGACGTTAACATCATCTACCAACGCTACCTCCAAGCCTTCAAAAAAGGCGTTTTTAATTACATTAAAGAAGAAACCGTAGAGCCCGCCACCTGCCTGCCGGCAGGCAGGTTAATGGCGTCTCTACAAGAACAACAAAAGACTCCAAGAAAATATTTCTCTGGGGGCGAGAATTTTACCGATAGGGCGATGATCTCTGCACTGACCTATCTTCCAAGCTTTGAACCTCCAGATTCTCCTGACGCAATGAGGGTGGTGGTCGACGCTACCCCGGTCGATCTGCCTGACCTTGATGGGCAAGACTCAAAGAGTAATCAAATGGAAACCTGGAGCACAGATGCGACGATGACAGCCAAGGTTGATCAAGAAGCGTTGGATCGTTTAAAGAAGGATCCCAAAGCAACCGTCTGGTCTGATCAAAAAGGTTTTAATGGGGTGAGCTTAGAACACTTTGTCGTCGCATTACGGCAATTGATTCAAAAGGATTTGTCACCGCAGAAACTTCAAGAGGTGCTCTTGAAATTAGGACTTATCAAACCAGAAGAAAACATGTCCTATGATAATACAGCGACGGAGAAATATTACAAATTCATTTATCAAGCCCTGGCAAGCCAAGGATTTAGTAAGGAAATTCTTGATATTGTTAATGAGGATTCCTATGACGATCCAAGGCTGAGCGTGGCCATTGTCGATCAAAATGGGAATCCCAAGGTTCAGGCTATTCTCGAGGCTGTATCGAACAGTATTGACGCCTTAGGCGGTGATATTGGGCAGTTTAGCAAAGGGGTCAAGCAGATCATTGATTGGCTGGAGCCTAATGGCGTTGACAGGGTTGATGTCATTTCACGTCAGGCGAATAAGTCCGCGTATCACCTGAGCATTATCAATGCGCCTAACGGTCAGTGGTATATTCAAATCAAAGAGGCTACGAACAAAGAAATCAAGGCGGCCAGTCCTCAGGGTTTAACCCAGGGAACAGTCGTGGATCTTTCGTTTGCCAACTCCATTCCAATGGGGAATAGCAAGAAGACAGAGGTAACGCAAAGATCCCTGCTAGGTTTACAACGGGCCATCCATGATCGTTTTCAATATGTCAAGAATATCGGTATATCGACGATCATTGGCAGTCAGGTCAAGGATGTCAATGGCTGGGAGACTCGCCGTTTTATCCATCCTTTTAATCGACCTGTTCCAGGCAAGGCTGATAAGAAGGACAGGGACATTCGTATTGACCTGTCTTCGAAGCGCATCAGGATTATGGATAATGGCCGGGGCATGGGGATCTTAGAAGAGGATGCGTTAGCGAAGATGGGAGCATTGCCGAGGATGTTTGTGCCTTTAGGTACTGACAGGGAGCCAAAGGTTTTGAGGCAAGAAAAAGATATTCGAGAGGAACTAGATAAGAAACTGACCCTGGTGCACGATACTAGAGAGGACTACACGAAAGAGATAGCGACGATAGATTTTGCCCGCAGTGAAGAGGTGATTTATACGACGGCTTTAGAGGGGATTAATCCGCTTTCGATCATCAGTGGGAAATTAATGCTGGATATAGGGGGTCTTTTTAGTGTCCAGCAGGACCGTGGTAAGATTATTTTTTCACCAAAGCTTGATTCTCAAGGTAATCCTTTAATTTTGCGCGGGATTATAGAAGTGGTCGACCGGCTGCTGATTCTTCAGGAAGACCAGATGACTAGGGAAGACAAATTAAAGTATATCAACACGATCATCGCCGGCCTTGAGAAGCTCATCGCGGGAAATCCTAATAATGAAATCATCGTCGATAAAATAAGGAGGCTTGTCAAAGAACGGATTTCGTCCTTAGTTAAGTCTTTAATGAATGAAGGGGCTTTTGTTTTACCACATGAAGAAAGTTTCGCTCAAATCAAAATCCCCGACAACAGGAAGGTGTTTTATTTAAATTCCCGGTTATTCGATTGGAACCGTATCGCGACTTTTAAAAATTTAGGCGGTGAGGTGGTAGATCGTGATGTCATGAGTTTTATTCGCATGGTCCATGGAGAAAAACAGAGTCTTAATCTCATCGCTGTTCCATTTAAGGAAGAGTTTATTCATTCGACTCAGGAGTTTGACGGGAATACCTATCCTTTTAAAAGTTTACTTCCCACCACGGTTATTAGCGGCGACAGCTTTATCGCTATTCCTTATCAATTTTCCGGAAGGTTCCTGGAATTGGCTCGACTTAGATTAAAAGGTCAGGGGATGGATAAAGAGTTGTCTACTCAATTTCATATTTTAGGTCAGCTGATCAAGGGCAAGGTGGATGATGAGACCGTGACTTCCTATGAAGTAGCACCAGTGGCCAATACCGTTGAACTTCCCCCGATAGACCCTGCTAAATTTAAAGTTTACGAAGGAGGCGATCAAAAGGCTATTAAAAAATTCTTAACCAGCGCTCCACCGCAAGTGACAATGCGGATCCCAGAGGCTTCGACAGCTTCTCCTATGTCTGCGATACCATCCGATGCCAAAATGAGATTGATGATCAATGCCGATGGTGATTTGGTGGATATTCTGACAGGGAAGGTGAAGGTTAGGGGGAAAGGAGATGCGGCTATAGTAAAAGACAGGGATCAATGGGAAATAATAGATATGGAAGCTTTAGGTCATGACCATTATTTGATTACTAGGAAAAGTGGCAGCAAGGATTTGGTTATTAATAACGGAAAGGAAGTTGCTCGTCACGGCATGAAACTTTCACCGAAAAGAGGATTTGTGTATGAGGAGAATCCAGATAGTTGGCCCTTAATTTTTAATGTTGAAACCGGCCAATTATTAGAAATTGAGAAACAAAATTCTGTTGCCGTATATGAAAAATTTCAATTTAGTTCTGACGATCGTTTTGTGTCTTACGTCGAAAGTTCAAATAATAAACATATCTTGAAGGTTTATGATTTGAAAGAGAAATCCGAGATTCTCTCTACAACCGTCGATAATATTGATTATCAATTCCATCCTACAGCTTCTGTTATTCGAGTCAATGATTCGCTAAGCTACGATCTTTCCACCGGAGAGGCTGTTGAAATGAAGGGCAGGGTCTACACCCATGCCAGCGGGATTGTGTCCGTTGCTGTTGATAACGATGTTATCAAGATCCATCATTTTGCGGGAGGAAAACATAGAGAATTTGATAGAACGTCTTTTAATAACTCGAGCATTGGTCTCGTTAGGATTGGGAATGATGGAGAGATTAGCGTTTCCACTGGCGGCTTCAAATCATTCCTTATTACGCCATCAGGTAAGAAAACTGTATTTGAGGGGGCGGGTTTTACTGGATATGAAGAGATTGAACGAGATTTTTATTTAGTTTTATCAGAATCTAATTTAACTTTAGCGCGCGTTCCAATCCATGAGTATGACCCAACAAAAATCTATAAGCATCCTCAATTTAACCTCATCATCGACAAGCGCGATCCGGATAAGTCAGTTGCCATTGATATTAAAACAGATAAGTCTATTCAGTTTAAAGGAGAGATTATTAAAGTAAGAGATGGTCCCGCGGCAGGTGAATTTCGACTGGGAGCACTCTTGGAGGGAAAAACATATGAGTATTCTTCTAAAGATCCTGATAAGCCTTATGCTGATTTCTCCTATCGGCTGGATAACGGTCAACCGCCTGTGTTCAAGGTTCTTATAGACAAGGATCAAAAGAACTATTACTTACTAGGTTCTAAATCAGGGGCTTTGTTGGCATGGTCGAAGGTCGGTATCACTCAAAATTTGTATCCGCAAGTTTATTTCGACGGAAAATACTTTGTTTTCACCAATTCTCAAACACGACAAGTGGCTTATTTAAATCCGAAGGAACCTGATAAGTCGATTTTTGTTGAACCTAAGTCATCTTCGCCCTTGCTTCCAGCGTCCGCCGCAGCCTTTCCGCCCAAGGCCAATTTGAAGGTTTATATTACGCCACAAGGCGACTTGGCGGATCTTCAAACGGGAGAGGTGAGGGTCAAAGGTGAAAAAGGAAATGAAATTATCGATGTAGAAGCGCTAGGGCATAATAATTATTTTATTACGAGAAGAAATGGTGTGAAGCAAGTTATGTCTCAGGGGAGTGAAGATGTGTTTCCAAGCGATTACCAAAAAACGAATGTCGCTTTAACCTTTTCAAGTAAAAAAGGATTTATTTATCCATCTCAAGATCTTCCCATTGAACACTTAGCGATTTTTGATGTCAAAGCAGGCAAATTGCGTGATATTGAATTTTACAAGGACTTTATACATTTCATGGGTGTACAGTATCAAAATATTCAAATAAGCGCAGATGAGCGTTTTATGGCTTACGTTGTCCACTCGAATGATGGGACGTATACGCTGAGGGTCTATGACTTGCAAGCGAAACAGGAAGTGTTAAATGTGCCTGTGATGAATCCAACTTACGCCTTCCATCCAATAGCTTCTGTCCTTAAGTTTAATGATTCGGTCAGTTTTGATTTTTCTACTGGAAAAGCTATACCTATGGATGGTAAGGTCTCCCCCATAAAAATTTATAGGCATCCTCAATACGACATCATCGTCGACAAGCGCGATCCGAATAAGCCTATGGCGATTGACACTGAAACAGGGCAAAAGGTTCAATTTAAGGGAGATATTATTAATGTCAATCGTTATAAGGATGGTGAATTTTTTGTATCAACTTTTTTAAATGGAAGACATTATTTATATTCTTCTTTTGATCAAATAGGTGAGCCGCGCAGTGCTGTGTCCGCTAAAATTGATAATAATTTGCCTTCAAGATTCCAGGTCTTTCTTGGCAAAAACGAGTATGAGGTAGTAAGTGAAAATAAAGTTTTGATTTATTTATCAAAAGTAGAAATCACACCTAAGTTGTTTCCTCAATTCTATTTTGACGGAACCTATTTTGTCTTCATCAATCCAGAAACCAGGAAGACGGCTTATTTGGATCCTCACCATCCAGATACTCCATTTTTTTATAATCCCACCGGAAATCCTTCGTCGAGGGAGTTCTTAACTGAAGAAAAACCCGACGATACCCTTGCGCCCAATAAAGATGAGCAGATATTATTCCAGAGAAAGGCGGATGAGCTTTGGAATCGGGATGTTTTAGGCGATACGACTTTAAAGCAGGGGAGGGATTACTGGATTGCACAGGCCCAGGAGGGGTATAAGGGACTTTTAAAGTTGGTTGACGCCTTGGTTCCTGAGGATTTTCAATCGGATATCAAAAAATCTATCCATACGATGATTGAAGCCATCTACCCTCGTCAGGAGACAGGTATACGAGAGACATTCAAGGCCGGTTTTATGGAAGGAGCTGTGCCTGAGAAAATCAGCTTTGATGATAAACTTCCTTTTAAAGAAATTTCCCGTCGTTTGACAAGGTGTAACAATCTTTTGCAAGAGAAAGACGGGGAGGTAACATTGTTAGAATCCTTGGTTAGAAAAGCGACAGCGGGGGAGTTTAAGTCGGCAGAATCCTCTTTACGTTCGCTATTTGATATGATCTTAAACCTTTCGACGACGACAGAGCTCGAGTTGACCCCAGAGATGCAAGGCAGGGAACCTCTTTCGACCTTGTTGAGGGCTTCCCTTTTAGGATGGAATCCCCTTAATCCTATTCAACTCCAAAATACGTCGACCATGGGTATCTTTCTGGGTCTCTTAGATGAGTTGCATGTTTCGATGGATACCCAGCGAAAGATGGTGAGCTTCTTGTCTGAGGCCTCTCTCGATGAGTCTAAGGCGCCTATTGTCTTTAAACAAATTAAAAGATTTCTTCCCTCCGCAGAGTCTTTGTTGTCTAAAGAAAAGCAAATGGATTATTTAACACAATTCGCCAAATCATTTGAGAAGGCAAACTTGCCTAGCATTCTCGAAGGGCTTAAGGATGATCGACGAGGTGAGAAGTTGGGCGATGCCATGGCCTTCATCAAACTTTTTACGATGGATATCAATACCATAAAAACCAAGAAACGTTTTGAACCTAAGGGGACAGGGGCGCTTGTTAAAGATGAGAAAGGCGCGGGACTGGATCAAATCACCAATGCTTATCCGACAACGATTAAGACGTTTCAAGACTTGATGAGTAATTTTGAATCCGTCAAGGAAAAGCCAGCTCCTTCTGGTTTAACCGGAGGGATTCAACAGCTCATTGTCGCACAAAAAGAACCCGGCGGGGAAAAGGTGGAGTTTGCGCAGAATTCCAAGGATGCCGGCGCGAAGAATTTGACCGTTGAATATTATAAGGATGATGAAGCTAGGGAATCCATCGAGGAGATCCGTGATGATGGCCTTGGCCCTGAGAATCCGCTGGCGCTGTTTGTGGTGGGCATGAGCACTAAGAAAAATAAACAGCAGCTGTTGCAGTATTTCAATCGCCATATGGGCGGCAAGTATGGAACAGGGATGCAGACGTATTATGCCGGGGTGGATCGGGTGGAATATATTCTTAATAATGGAACTGAAGCTTATTTTGTGGTCGTTAAAGTCACCGACGGTATGCCCAATATTACAGAAATCCGGGAAATTGATCCTAAGTTTAATGCAAGAGGGTTTCTGACGAGGCGCATTAAGAAATTTGAGAATTCTATCCCTGAGCTTGATCAATGGCTGGGGCAGAGATCATGGACCATATTTACAGGCATGGGCAGCGGCCGAGATGGTTTTACGATATCGTTGATCGAACGGGACAAGCAAGGAAAGGATGTTCTTAAGCCCATTGATATCCAACGGGAACTTTTAAGTGAAGTGAAATTTGACGTCGGGCTACCCCTTAAGCCGGGAGAAGAGCTGCTGCCGATGCGGATCTGGAGTCAGCCGGCGATCGATCCTGAGTGGCTTGATAAAAACGGTTGGCGTGTGGATGACCTGATGGAAAAAAAGAAATTCTTTGCGCTTGTACCAGGGTTCCTAAAGGAGGCTTATATTGATTCAGGCAAGCTTGGGCTTACGCCTGAGATTCCACTTGACCCTTACCAAAACCGCAGTGGGTATGAGAGGGAAGATGAGGAGCCTTATTCTCAAGATTTGCCTAAGTATATGGCGATTGAATTATTGCGTTCGCTGGTCTATAAGACCTTGATGGATGAATCCTTTGTTCTGGAAGATTTTTCTCGTGATTGGGAGACGAGCGACAGCAGAAATTATTGGCAGGTGTTGAAGACAACTGAAGGGGATCAGTGGTGGATGGATATTGTTAAGAAGATCAATGATCATGAATATGACAAGATTTCTTACGCGGATTTAGAGAAATTACAAAAGTGGCTACAGACGGATCATGACAAGGGAAAAGCGGAAACGTTTATGAAATTTATTGTGCGTATCCAGGCCCAGGTGCCTTTGAAATCAGATCCAGGGAAAAAGGTTCCGTTTAGTTTGCTTGAAAGGCGAGTGGAGGTTCAATTGCAGGTACAAGAAGCTGAGGCTCGTCGGTGGTCCGGTCTTTATGGGGTGGATGTCGATACTATCGGAAGATATTCTGACCCGTACGCGGCCTCGCGTGTTTCTCTGGCCAGAGGTCTTTATGAAGGACATAGAAAATATAATTCAGAGAAAATGGCGCGTCAGCCGAAGACACTACAAGAACAGGCGCTTTTGGAATTGGCTGTTTTAGTCGCGGGTGCTGTTGGATTTAAGAAGGATAAGATATTATTAGTTGATGAGGAGGGTTGCCCTTTTAGTGGCTCTTTTCGAGGCGATGGCACAATGTTTATCAATGCCGCTTTAGCGCGTCAAATGGATCAGGATTATGTGGACATAAAGGGGCTTTTGCATGGCCCTACAGAAACTATTGTCCACGAGCTGGCGCATTATTTTGAAAAGCGTTTTGCCCTAGCCTTAGTCGGTCAAAAGATGGCTAAAGGTGAAATTTTCTGGGCCGATGATAATCTTGTAACCCACCAGAATAAAGGTCCTTTTGCTAAGTATTACCAGATGATTTCAGGTGTTGCGTTAGCCAAACTCAATCAACTGTGGGGTGGGAACAAGAAGGTGGATTCGGCGATGACCAGTCATCCAAAGGCCAATGAAGGGGGTATCAATCTTGGCTCGGCCGATCAGGCCTTAGAAGTGCAGCACCAAGACGGTGAAATCAAGTTTCATTTAGACGCTGCGCAATTAGCGCAACTTCAAGAATCTCCCGGTTTGACTCCAGTGATTGTCAGTATCGAACCGATGTTAAATCTGAAGGAATTCTTAAACCCGGCGGGGGCGAAGGCCCTTCTTTCATCATGAGAAAAGTTGTCTCTATCATCCTGTTCTTAGCTGTCTTCTGGATTTCAAAGGAGGTCCATCTTGATACTGACCAATTTCAGATTGAATCCCTAACAGTAAATAAAGTCTTAGAAAATTTTCTGCCTTAACTTTATAACGAGTAA
>JADFYF010000006.1 GCA_015233165.1 Candidatus Omnitrophota bacterium | reverse complement strand
CTAAATATTAATCGTTAAGACTGTCAATTAAAATTTCTTAACGAGTAAGAATGGGAAAGGACTCGTTAAAGAAAAAAAGGAGCAGCATAGGGAGCTGCGGCTATACCTACCTGTGCCGCTTGTCCTGCCAAACCCACAGCAGTCCCAAGGGCCTGGAAGGGTAATTGCAGCAATGCGCAACCACTTTGGGTTGTACACAACATCAATAAACAAACGAGTATTAAGAGTTTTCTGGACACTGTCATTTAACAAATATCTCCGTCTCACTAACCTGACCATTGAGATGCCATTTAATTCCTAGTGCATGCAGGCTTTCAAACCCTTTGAGAAAAGGCATCAAAACCTCCTCTGAATTAAATAACCACAATTTAGCGGCTTCCGCCTGCCCCTGATAGGCAACAAAAGCTTTTTGTAATTCTTTCTTTTGTTGATCGTAAGAATCCACATCTTCCTGCAATTGTTTTATGTCCAAACTCATATGATCGATATTTTCCTGCTGATAAACCTTTTCCTCTTCTGAACTCTCTGCAGGCAATATCTTTGACTGAAGAACCTTAAGCTTCTTCTGAGCCAAAACCAACTCCTCCTTCTTAGAGCCAAAAGACTCTTCTAAATCCTTCTTACGATCCTGAGCCTCTTGCTGATACGCCAAGGCTCCTGTAATTTGAGAAGAAATCGTCTTGTTATACCAATCTAACAGCTGTTGGAGTCTGCCTGAAATATCATCAATCTTAAAGAATGTCACTCCCTTGTTGATATCAGTTGATTTGATTTGAAATTGTCTTAACGTCTCGCTCGATTCTAAAGACTGATTAGAATTGCTAAAAGCATCAATAGAGGTTTTTAAAGACTCCTTAGACGTTCCTAGTAATAAATAATCCCCTAAGAAAGCATAACCCGGATCCATATTCGCCCCTAATGGAAGTGTCATATAATGAATAGCCGATTGCTGATAGTCTTCCTCTTTAATTTCGACAAGAGGATTCTTTGTTACCTTCTGCATTAAATTCTCAGCTGCTTCACGATTTTCAATTTTTATAAAAGCTACCCCTCGAGGATAAGGAAACAGCCCTTGAGTATCCACATCATTTAAATACCAACCGACCTGCGAACCTAAAACCGGTAAGACATCATTATCCACATCAATCTTAAATCTTTTCTCCAGACGGTGCTTCCACTTGCCCAGCCCTTCTTTTGAATGCCCCGAAGAGTCAATCCTCTCCTTCGTTTCATTCCAAAGCTCCTTAAAGTCGTAACATTGTCCCCAGTTATAGGCGATGGCACTATGCGGTACAAATCTTAAAGAAAGGTTCTTGGATTCTGCACAGGAAGACAATGCCTGCCAATAATGATTCAACTGCTTCGGTTCAAAATACATAATCATTTTCATCTTAGACACTTCGTCCGGCGAGAAGGACAATGAATAGGATTTAAAACCAGCAGCAGCATCGGAAAGTTTCTGAAACTTAACTTGCTGAAGGGGAGGTATATGTGTCTTCAAAATACCCAAGAATCTCTGAACATTAATAAATAGCACCCCATGTCCCTTGGGATAGGCATAGGGGGAGATTTTAGAGAAATCCTCATCTAGAACCAAGGATGGTTGTTTCTTTAAGTACGCATCAATAACTCTATGCAGAATATTGGAAGGATAAAAAGAGACTAATAAAATATCATGAATACGCATGTACTGAAGGTCTAATCTGCGTTTACTAAAATGGACATGAACAATATTAAATCCATTGTAGCTCTCACTACTTGTGGTCACATCATCAGACCACTGATGAGCCATAGAAACAAACAATTCCGCCATTTGCAAAGAAAACCCTAAACGTGTTGCAAAAAGAACATCATAAGAATTCTGGACGCCTTTAATATCAAAAGCCTCCTTGTCATAAACACCCAACGCCATCTCTGTTCCTAAAAATTTCTTCGTCAAAGGACTATTCAGAATAACTTCGATTTCCTTCTGAGTTTTCTGCAAGCGCACAACATCTTTAGAGGAGACCTTATTACGAGCTAAGACCTTAGGAACATCCACCGTGGAAATATTTTTCCAGAATTCACTTTGGGCCAATTGATTCAAATCAGTCGCTACATGAGAAAGGCGTCCATACATTAAAGCTTTTGAAGGAAAAACCTGATCCATTTTCAACGTGGATGGTCTGGTAAATAAAAAGATACCCATACCAATGGCCATCACGATTAACAACACCAGCCCAATAATCATTCTTTTCTTCATAAACACCCTAAATCCTAAATAAATCTTTTGCATTCTTGTTAACTATGTTCAAAAGCTGTTCTTCGTCGATATTCTTTAAACAACTTAAGGCTTTAAGCGTCCGAACAACATCCTTAGGTTCACTCTTAAAGCTTCCATGCTCATCCCGATAGGTCACCGGAGAATCTGTTTCAAGCACAATATGATACACATCGGCAGCTAACATCGCCTGCTGAGATTGGGGACTATAGGCGACACTAGGACTTGTCGAAACATAATAGCCCGCTTCTAAAATCCCCTGTAAAACATCTAAAGGCCCGCTATACCAATGGAATAAAGCCTTTGTAACTCCCATTTGCTTAGTCATATCCAAGCAGTCCCCCCAAGCTCCCCGACTGTGAATAATAATGGGAAGATCAAACTCCTTAGCCAATTCCAAATGTTTTGTAAAAGAACTTCTCTGCTTATCTTTTTCTTCCTGATTATCCTTAACAGACTTATACCAGAAATCTAAACCTGTTTCTCCAATAGCAACAGCCTCTTTAATGTGAGAACGAATAAAATCAAATACTTCTTTAGATGGTAACCCATTTTTGATCATCTCGGGATGGACGCCAAAGGCCGGATGAATACGTACCCCCCTAACATCTTGAGACAACTCCAAAATCTTACGCATTGAATCCAGATCAAGACTAACAGCCACGATATCGCTGACCCCTGCCTGCTTGGCACGTTCAAGCGCCTCGGGCCAGTTTTCAATCTGATCAATATGCGCATGGGTATCAATGATTGGCATTAGCTTCTAAAATGAATGTCACCGGACCATCGTTAACCAAGGCCACATCCATCATTGCCCGAAAACGTCCCGTAGCCACAACAACATTATTTTTCCTTAAACCCTCTATAAAATAATTATAAAACTCTTCCGCTTTCTTAGGATCAGCCGCCTCATCAAAAGAAGGCCTTCGTCCCTTATCACAATGGCCATACAACGTAAACTGAGATACGACCAAGAATTGCGCCCCCACCTCCAAAGCAGATAGATTCATCCTACCTTCTTTATCCTCAAAAATCCTCAATTCAATTAACTTTTTTATTAACCAATCTGCCTGCATTAATGTATCTGTTTGAGCAATTCCTAGAAAAACAAGAATACCCTGCCCGATCTGTCCTACAATTTTGGCATCAACAGTAACGCCAGCTTCTTTGACTCTTTGAATGACAATACGCATGGACTTATTTATCCGCAGGTACCCAAATTTCTAGAAAATACGACCTTCGTTCCTGAGGCACATACAAAGGAAATGCCCCGGCTTTTCTATAAAACCTTTCCACATCTTTCTTAAGAAAAGACGGATAGCCACAAACAATAAGCAATTCAAACTCTTTATGCTGAATCATTTGATCAATTCTATTCAGGTAATTAGACATTGCCCCATAAACCCTTTTGTCCTCCTGAAATAATAAGCCCCAAAATCCTCTACGTTCAGCTCCATACAAGAAGTATTCAGATTGGCCGCTATCAAAAATTTCTTTATTTCTTTCCAATAATAAAGGTGCAATGAGAGAAGAACAAAAAATATGACGGTTAGTATTTACAATAGCCTGAACCTCTGCCCACCCATCCATTTGCTTATCAAAACTATCGTCAACTGTTAATAAATGGAGGCTAAGAATGAATAAGGGAGCCGCTATCCATATCCATAAACTCATCGAAGCAGCTAATTGAGCAACGGCCATTAATAAAAATGGAGAGAGTAATTGGAAAAAATACCACAATGTTGCCCCCCCGTGTTTTCCTAACGAAAGAACAAGAACCAAGAAAGTGCATATACCCGCCCATATTTCTAAGGATAAAAAACCTTTTATCAAGGGGGATTCTGCAACAAACCATTGAATACGTTTTGGAAAGCCTAAAATATTGTCTTGAAGAGTCTGCCACTGTCCTAATCTTATAAACCGATATAAGCGGTTTATCAAAAATCCAATTATAAAAATCAAAACCCCCATATGCAAATAGGAATAGGACTTCAGCTGACTGACAAGTCGTTCCATACTTTCCCACTCAGAAGCAGAATTGCTATGCACAAAAAAACAATTATCAAAATAGCTTGGAAAAATCTTATTCATCACAAAAATACTGACAACAAACATTAAACAGCCTAATCCACCATAAAATATAGCCCTCTTTTTAGAAATAAAAAGAAACACATACGAAACCATAATAGGCACCCCTAAGACAAAATAAGGTTTCGTATAAAAAGCCAATATCCCAAGAACCAAACTAAAAACTAATGATCGATAAGAATACTTCCCAAAATAAGGAATAAAAATTGTTAACAACATAAAAAATAAACCTGTAGCGGCGGGATCTACACAGGGCGTACTCGTGGCTGGGTAAATTAAGGAGGCATATAACATGAGTATAGCTAAGACGTTTAACAGGAAAGGAACCTTCTTCTTTAAAAGAACCCAAAACATAAAGAAACAACAGGCAAAAATAAAGAAAGCTGTAACAACCCTATGTACGAGAAGTGTGACTCCCCAATGACTAGCCAAAGGCCAAACAATGAGAGGATAAACGATACCATAGAGATTGGCATATTGTGGTTGAGACTCAAATGCATACGGATTTAAACCATGAGTCAACAATGATGTTGTTGATTCTAAAGCCGCCTCTCTAAACGTATTCGAATAAGGAAAAACAATTAATTTATAATGATAGACTAACAGATAAAAAGCAAAATATAGAAGAAGAATGGCAAGCAAAACACGAAGGACTTTAGAAAAAGTAGTTAAAAAATTCATCATTTATTTCTTCCTCCGCAATTCAAAAGATTCATACAATATTTCAACTGGAAAGTAACCTTCTTTGTTTAAAATGGTACGACAGTATTCCATTTGAGAAGAATTAATAGAACTAATGTCCTTTTGTTTAGCCTTTTCCCATAGGTTTCGAGCATACAGGTACTTACACCTACTCCTTTGGGCACTGCTCAAAAAATCGTATTCCCTATAAGGGTTTATTTTTCCATTAAATATATCCATAAATTGATAATTATTACGATCTAAATTTTGATGTTTAAAAATATTAATTCTATACGTAGTAAATATTAAACTTTCCATAACAAGAATTGCCACAATAAATACAAAGCATTTCTGAAACAAATGGTTCTTCTCATTACCCCAGACTTCCTGAAGAATAAAAGTAAAGGTGATAAAATAAATCAATGAGAAAAGACTTCCGTACCACCATACGCCCCACACATGGGCATTGGCCGAAAGTTGAAAAGTCTGAAAAAAAACATAAGCAACTAAAAGTCCTAAGAATACAAGAGCCTTCTTAGCCCAAAAGTTCAACGCAACAAACAAATTTCTTCTAACAAATATCACAACAATGAACACAAATAGACCACTATAAATAACCTGCAACAAGAAAAATAGCCAACACGTCAATGAATTTCTAAAATTTGACATCAGGTGAGGATAGTCAGAAAACAACCAACAACAATTAGTCCAAAGATAACCCCAATTAGGAAAAAACAAACTAGATAAATGAGGACAGGCTTCATAATGAGTAAAATTGATAACACGTCCTCTGACTACAAAGTGTAAATAAGGCAAAAACACTTGCAATGTTATTAAATAAAGAACTGGTATCAATAAGACAATTGCCCATAAAATCTTTCTTTCCTTAACTCTATTTAGAACTGGAAACAAAAGAACTAGATTAACCACATAAATAAACAAACCTGTTTCATCGGAAAAGAACCCCATATACATACTGACTAAGAATCCTATAAAAAATATCCAGAAATTTGAGATATTCTTAATTGAGACGTTCTCCCCTAAGGGCACCGTCTTCTTATACAACACCGAAATCCCCCATAAACTAAAAACACCAAAAAAATTAACCAAACTTTTAGAAGGATGAAACATCATCACAATCGGTCCCAAGAACCCTATTGAACTTAAATATAAACAAACCCCTGATAATGCAATCACGCGTTGACATCCCATATTAATAAAGAATCTGTATAAAAAAACTGGAAGGGCTAAAAATAACACAGGCCATAAAGAAGAAAACGACGGATGTGGCACGAAGAAATTCCAACAATTAGCGCGAAATTTTGTATCGAGAACTTCAACAAGATTCGATATAGGTCTAGAAAGCCTCTCCGCATTAACTTCAATAATATCAATATTTAAAGATTTAATAATATCTTCCCATCTCAAGTTAGAACCGTTTTCTAGAATCCAGGCATGTGTAAACACCTTCTCCGGATTCATCCAAGCCATATCATAATTAAGCAAAACTAAGAATATATAGGCATATTCCAATAGAAGAATGCCCCATAAAATCCAATATAAAATTTGTTTTTTCATAAATGAATATTTCCTATTTTGATCCTCGAGAACACAAAGGATGCTTACCAGGACGAAAAGGAGGACAATAGATGAGTTCCGCCTCTTTATTGCCCGGAGTTACCCAAATACCCGTTTGAAAACCATTCACATCAAAAAAAGGAACCTGTTTCCCCTGAATATAAATCTGCCAATAAGAATTTAAAGTAGTAGAAAGAACAACCAAGACCTCCTGCTGGGCCTTGATATGTAGCCGTATGAAATCATTGTGATAATCCTTAATATCTACTAAAGAGTCATTAACCCCCTGATACGGCTTCCATTCCTTTAAATCAACAAACGCTGCTTCTTGAACAGCAAAAGATAATTGTTGCTGGCTTAAAACCTGAATCTGTCCTTGTGGCCATGGCAATACTTGAGTAGCCAAATAAACACGAGGCAAGGCTCCTTCTAAATGATAAAAATATAAAGATCGTGGATAGGAATAATCTTTAATAATACAGCCGACGTCCCTCCAATAACGATTCCAATTATTAAAATCAACTCGTGATAACGGCAAAGGCTCATCTGTACATGCGGGGTCCCGACCAACATCCCCATCCACCAACTGCAACCCCTCCATCGGATATAAAGGATGGTGTGAAACAATCCATCGGACATTACCTAACTTAAGTGCATCAAGACTAACCAGGGCATTTAATGGTATTGGAAAATCTAAATGTTTATCATGTTTGAGGACTGGTATAGGAATTGATAAAAAAGCAGCTGTATATGCCCCGTGTAAGCTTTGTCCCATAGCCGTATACCACCAAAAATATGTCTTACGTCGATCAATAAATGGAGTATACCCCAAGGCAGATTCAAAACCTTGAAATTGTCCCCAAAAATGCATATCATTCGTATCATCAATACCAACAACCCTTCCCAATCTTGGTTCCATAACCTTCATTCGTGAGCTGACAGACGTATCCGTCAGGGTCTTCCAATTACCCGCAGGGTATGAAGAAACTAAATCCATCCATAGTGAGTCCATCCAGGCAAAGATGATCATCGTCGAACAAGCAGTAATCATCATCCATTTGCAGGCAATTCCCGCGACAGCCCATCGCTCATGAATTTCTCGCTGAATCCTTTCTAAAAAGAACACAGCGGCCATCCAGGTCCAAGCATCGTTTCCCGCATAAAATAATTGCCAACGAAATGACGGCATAACCCTGCTTGCCTCCATCCAATGAGCTATTAAAGGTAATACAGAAAATCCCAAAAACATCACTAAAACCTGTTGCACAATTTTCTGACGATAGATCCTTAAGAGTCCTCCAACTACTGCCATACCCAATAATACCCGCATCTGCGGCATTAAATATAACCCGGATAGATTAACAGTAGGTCTGAAAACCTCAGAGCGCCCTGAAGCCGCAAATAATAATTTAATAGCTAAAAAATAAGGAAAAAGAACAACAATGACAGTAATCAAGATTAAGATATTCGCCTTAAACACTTTAATCCAGGATCCTTGCCCCCAAAACACCAAACCCCATATACCCATAGTCATCAAAAGTGGCAGCAAATTATGAAAAGGTGTCCAGGAGCCAACCGCCATAGCGATCCCGACCATGACTGCCACAAGCCAAAAATAACGATGCCGACAAAAACGTGTTAACCAATAAACTCCGACAATGATAACTGCAAAGCCATGTCCATTAGAAACGTGCGCGTCCGGATATAAACCTGTCCAATATCCCTCAATGATAACTGTGACCAAGGATCCCAGATAGCACGCCCATCGCTGCATCCCAAGAATCTCTCTTTGAATCTTCCAAGAAAAAACAAAAACTAATACAACGTTAATCGCAATGACTAACAGATACAGTTGATAAGGATGCGAAAGAAAAAGCGCATAAATCCGTCCTAAAGACCACGGGTAACAATTCGGTAAAAGCCAACGGTCCATACCTCCCGTCAAACTATTCGTCCAATTAAAAGAATCTCCTCGATGAGAAGAAGATAGATACGTCTGTAAGGTATGCGTTACATCATCCGAAAAACTATGCGCAGCATTTTCCCCAAATAACCAATAAGCTGGTGATAATAACAAGAAAACAATAAACCCGACGGCTATTAACCACCAATAATGATCACGTGTTTCTAAAGAAACGGTACTCTTGCCTCTAGAAAAGTAATAAATAATAGCTGTTAAGAAGACTAAGGAAGGAACATACCAGGCCTGCAAAAAAAGACTACAAACAATATCTAGATAATGAATCATTAAATTTATTAAACTCTTCGGGCTATCACTTGCATGATGTCAAAAAGATTGAGGTAAATGGGAGTGCCTGCCCAACGACTTTTATCTACAAAGTTCCATATTTTTTGATTTTGATTAATCACAGAACCTTGCAGCATTTGCCTGACACTTCTGAAATACCCAGGATATTGGATACTTAACACTTCGAAACCATGCTGCTTTAAGAAAGTAATCATGGAAGATCTTGTGAAATAGTGAACATGTGTCGGGGGGTGAATGAGTCTCCATTGGCGTCCCTGTACCTTGGCCATAAAACTGCTGATATCCCCTGTCGTTAAAGCAAGGACACCCTTTTGTTTTAATACAGAATAAGTTTTCTTTAGAAAATCATCTGGACGTGCCAAATGTTCAATAACGTCCCACATCACCACGGCATCATACGTGTTCTCAAGAATATCACTATTGAGAAAATCTATCGATTTGACATCTAAACGAAAATTCATCCTTGCATAAGCGGCCATATCTTCACAAATCTCATATCCCACCGTATTAAAATGTCTGCTAGCCATATTTAAAAAGAAACCGCTGGCAGAACCAATTTCCAATAAGTTTCCTGTAGCTTGATATTTAAGAAGAGAATTGAGTCTTTTCTGAAAGTTTTTCTCAAAACAAGATCTATCTCGAAAATAATCCAGGTATTCCCCTTCTTGAAAATAATTAATCGAATAAATGTCTTTCGAATTCAATAAACTTAAATCCAAATTAGCCGTGATATGACCACATGAAGAACAGCTCAGAAGATCAGAAAGGTGAACTTTAAAATCCTTAGAACCACAACATACACATATCATATGGATGACTTCACCTATCAAAGACTTTTATCACGAATAATATAATTAGGACGTCTTTTTGCATTCATAAACAACTTACCTAGGTACTCCCCCATAATCCCCAAGACAATCAATTGTATGCCACCCAACAATAAGACGCTGGCTAAGATTGAGGACCATCCAGAAATAGTGTGATTGGTAAAGACTTTCTGATAAATAATAAACATTAAATAAATAAAAGCACCCGCGGATAAGAAACTTCCACAAAAAATAGAAACACGTAAAGGTTTAATACTAAACGAGGTGATCCCATCAACAGCAAACTCAAACATCTTTTTAAATGAATATTTAGTCTTACCTGAAAATCTTTGATGAGCCTCGTACTTAACAGCGACTTGCTTAAACCCTACCCATGACAGCATCCCTCGATAAAACAGGGGAGATTCATCATAATTCTTTAATACATCTGCCACGATTCTATCAATCAAGAAAAAATCTGCTCGACCATGAGTAATGGGAACATCTGATAAAAGATTTAAAAATCGATAAAATAACGCAGCTGTTGTACGCTTTAAAAGTGGCGTATTTCTTCCATCTTGTCTAATTGTATAGACAACTTCATTCCCGGATTGCCACAAATGAACCATTTTCAAAAGAAGTTCTGGAGGATGCTGTAAATCACAATCCATAAAGATGACGCAATCCCCACAAGCATGATCTAACCCTGCTTTTAATGCGTTTTGATGGCCAAAATTACGAGAAAATGATAAAAAATGCACCTTTGAATTCTCTGTACAAAGTTGCTTTAATATCTGAAGAGTACCGTCTTGACTGCCATCATCAACAAAAATAATTTCATAGTCAAAACCAGCTAATTGATTTGTCAGCTGATCGACCATAACCCTAATATTGGTTTCTTCGTTAAAGGCTGGAAGAACTATGGAAATCTTGAAAGATTCTGGCATCTCTAGTAACTGTCTTTAAATGAATAACTACGGTTTTATAAAATTGAATGAGATAAATTATCAAACTTTCTTCTATAAAAAGCAAATTATATTATTTCTAATTCGAAAGAATATAAATATGATTCAATAAAATTTCTCCAATAAATCCGACGGTAAAATTGACAATCCACTCTTTCTATGTTAAAAAGCAACCATGAAAATTAAAGAAGTCCTTGAGCATTACTCCTTCCCTGTGCAAGTCAGCGAAATTCTATTATCCAGTGGTATTGAAACCCTTCATCCTCCCCAAGTAGATGCTATTAAAAAGGGCATTTTAGATAAAAAGAATCTTGTCATGGCTGTCCCCACGGCTTCAGGAAAGACGCTGATTGCAGAGTTGGCTCTTCTTAAAACGATTATGCAAGAAGGCGGACGCGCGCTCTATATCTGCCCCCTGAAAGCTTTAGCCAGTGAAAAGTATCATGATTTCAAAAAAAAATATGAAAAACTAGGAATCTCCATCGGCATTGCCACCGGAGACCTAGATTCTCCAAGCCAACATTTAAACCGCTACCAAGTTCTTGTGTCTACCCCTGAAAAGATTGACTCACTTCTACGCTCCAAGGCCGGCTGGCTAGTGAACAGCCTGACTCTTCTGATTTTAGATGAAGTCCATATGCTCAACGATGAAAACCGCGGGCCGACGCTGGAGATTCTCATTACTCGTATCAAGCAAATGAAACCTGATATTCAAATTCTCGCCTTAAGCGCTACAATCAGTAATGCTAAAGAAATCGCCGAATGGCTTAACGCAGAGTTAACCTTTAGCCAGTGGCGACCAATTCCTTTAAAAGAAGGCGTTTACTACAACGAACGTATTATGTTTAACAATGATTCCATGCGTACAATCAAGGAAGAACATCCCGATGATTTAGACAAACTGACGATGGATACTCTTCGTGATGGCGGACAAGTTCTTGTTTTTGTGAACTCTCGTCGCTCAGCACAGGCTGTTGCCCGAGAACTATCCTCCTCGATATCCAGCTTACTGAACCCTGAAGAACGAACACTATTAGCGATTCTAGCTAAAGACATCGGCGATGAACCCAGCGCCACCAAGGTCTGTAAGAAACTAGCCGACTGCATCAAACTCGGTAGCGCCTTTCACCATGCTGGTCTTAAACCTAAACAGCGACAACTGGTTGAAGAGCATTTCAAAAAAAATCTGATTAAAACTATTGCCTCCACTCCCACCTTGGCGGCAGGGGTAAACCTTCCGGCACGTCGAGCGATCATCCGTGATTGCAAACGCTATGCCAGTGGCCTAGGTTCTGTTTATATTTCCATTTCTGAATACAAGCAATGCGCCGGCCGTGCAGGACGCCCACAGTATGATGATTATGGTGAAGCTGTTCTGATGGCTAAGTCTCTATCGGAACAGAACACCCTATTTGAGAAGTTTATCTTAGCTACCCCGGAACCAGTCACTTCAAAGTTAGGAACAGAAGCGGCTCTTCGCATTCATGTCCTCTCCTCCATTGCGGCAGGCTATGTGCATGATATCAATGGCATGTTTGACTTTATCAATCAAACCTTCCTCGCTCATCAGCATCAAGGCTTGAACCTTTTAGATCTCATCGGACAAATCTTTGATTTTCTTCATCAAAATGGATTTATTGATAAAAGCGGATTCAGATTCTTTACAACACCCTTTGGTAACACCACCAGCCGTCTATATATTGACCCCATTACAAGTCTAACGCTGCGCGATGGCTTAAGCAAAATTCACACCGGAAAGAACTTCTCTGATCTAGGACTGATGCACCTCATCGCCTGCTGTCCGGACAGTGAAATGCTCTCTGTCGGCAAGGCTGATTACGAAGAACTCGAAAGCCTCGCCAATAAAATTGAAGACGAACTGATCCTGACCCCTGCCGATCTACCGATGCTGCAGGATGCCTACACCTATTACTCTACTCTTAAAACCATGTGGCTGTTAAGTCGATGGATTGACGAGGAAAAAGAAGAAGCACTCTGCGATGATTTCAATGTCGGACCGGGAGATATTTACCGACATGTCGAAAGCGCCGAATGGCTCCTCTATGGAGCAAGTACGATTGCCGAACTCTATCACTACAAGAAGCTCAGCTTCAACCTAGAAGACCTGCGCAACAGAATCCGATATGGCATCCGCGCTGAACTGCTGGAGTTAGCCAGCCTTAAAGGCGTTGGCCGTATCCGCGCCCGTCAATTATTTGCTCATGGTTATCACAAATTAGGCGATCTTAAATCCATGAGTGAAAGCTCTCTGGCGTCGATCAAGACGATAGGGAAGTCCTTAGCTCACGATATTCTCTTTCAAATCAATAATCCTCTCAAAAAAAGATCTGCCACCTCGAAATCTACTGTGATGATGGAAGAACCTGCTACAGAAACAGCGGATTGGTCGGATTAACTCTTGCTATTTTGCAGACGCAGATAAAGCTCTCGGCACAACTTTCTTAGTCTAGAATTACAAACCACTCCTTGCCATAGAAGCAGCAGAAATGCCATTCTGGAACGAACCAAGGTTCCGGGCACCCAATAAGTTCTTGGTAACTTTAAAGAGGACAGATCCAAAGCAGGAGCAACTTTTGATAAAGCCCCTTCAGAGAATCTTACATTCAAACAAAAATCTCCATAAATTTGTGCTTCTTTAAGAGAAGGCGAAAAAATAAAAGATCTCAATATTCTCTCAAGGACAGAATAAACTTCTTCAATATCCCAACAATTCGTAGGATACGCTGATAAAAACGAACTGACAAAATCTACAATGCAATCCTGCTGAAGCTGAACATCCCAGGAATCAGAAATTAATTCTTTCTCATCTAATTGATGATAGTATTTTCCATTAGTCAATACATACCCTTTTGTCCGATAAGACACCGCTGCCACAAAAACTTCAAAAAGAATATCTTCTTTTAAATACTCTCTATTTGAATTGATAAAGAAAGACAGAGATTGATCATTCTTATATTGATGAGTCCTCTTCTGATCCAAACCAAAATAAAAACCAAGAAGCCCGCCATCAGGACGTCCACCCTCTTTATCCATTATCTTACTTAAGGCATATTGAAGACTTCCATGCCAGCCTATATCAACCAAAGCGAAACTGACACCATCAAAAACACCCTCCTGACGCAAATAGGCGACCGTATCCCGATAAGAAGCATCAATACGCGGCTGTATTAACTGCTGGAATTCTTTTGTACAAAAAAGCTTTCTGATATGCTCAATCTCAGAAAAGTTTAAAGAAGTATAAACAGAATTAATATTGAGACTCCCTCTATTGAGCAACTCCAGTAAAAGATGAGGACTCACATCTAAACGTTTGGATATAGACTCCACCGTCCATCCCAGATTATCATCCAAATCCAGCATCCATGACAACTCAAAATTTCCTATGTCATTGACCGCAGGCCAACACCAGGCTTCACGCGATGCATGAAGATAACGTAAATCAAGATTATAACCCCTCTGAGAATTAATAATCGATGCAATCTTAAACAACACCTCTCCGTCACGGGACAGAAAATAAAGACGATGAAGACCTTTTATCTTAGCCGTTTCAAGAATCCACCAGACATAAAATAAAAGAGTCGGCCCTATAACGCTGCAAGACACATCCCCAATGGTCTGTTTATGAGAATCTTGATGAAGTGACGATAAACGAGTCGTTCTGGAAATACCTGCTATCAAAGAGGGTAACAACTTTGCCTTTCTGGTAAATTGTCTAAGATTCTTCTCATGTCGACTTAATGGAAAATGACATCTCAAAACTGAAACACCCAACATCGATGGAATAAAAATATCCGAATACACATTATCCCCCAGATGAGATATTTCCTGAGGAAGACACGACTCATTTTTGAAAATATGACGAAAAAGATTTCCGGAACGTTTCGTGTATCCTGTCTCCCCTGACAAATAAATCCCGTCGCCAGATTGGTAAGCCCCCACCTGTTTAAGCATCTGGCAAATACAATCCTTGGGCAAATACATATCACTGGAGAAAATTATCCTTGCACCCTTTAAACGGACAGCATTAATCTGTTCTATTGTTTCTGCTATAGGACGGCAGGACAGCTTTTCCACCCTAAGCTCCGTCTCTTTTAAGAACTCAATTGTAGCAGCCTCTGTAGAATACAGTTTTGCAAAGGCCAAATAAATCTCATCGAGCGTCACATCTTCTGTCTTCTTATAAATTCTGGCCATCCACTCTGCCCTTAATCTCATCTTAAAGAAATCCCTCTTAAGTGAACATGAAAAGAAATCAGTGGCCCCATTGAGTTCTTGCTGAATTAAAAGAAAAATGTCGCGGGGACTCGATACAATACGGGTTAATGTTGTATCAAAAATGTCAAAAGAATAGATCATGAATTGTTAATACCAGAGGATATCGATCAGAGCCTTATCTCGATAAGGGAAATCTTTATAGAAATTCAATAGAAACAACTTTCGTTGCATATACGGCATTTCTTTCAACGATACAAACTTGCAGACATCTTCAATATCATCAGAAAAGTTCAGATTCCCCTTATGGTTTGTCAATAAATCCTTAAACCTTAAACAGAAATATCTGCTTTGATTCAACATTCTCTGCTGAAATTCAACATACTCCCGAAAAGGCGATTGATGTTTAAGAATAAAATCAATTAAGCTCATTTTATTAAAACCAAGAAAATTATTTTGATGCTGACGGTATAACACCCGCGGCTCTGAAATATAATCTGTTCTGCCAAACGCCGACGCTGTTAGACCGACCCACCAATCATGCATAATAGATTCTTCAGGAATAGGCAACGCAAGAGCAACCAGGGATCGATTCATCATCATAGTATGTCCGATGAAAATATTTCGCAAAATAATATTTCGAAACCGCTGCCCAATCTCAGGAGTAATGCCCATATATTTCCAGGCATCTTCAACAAGAATCCTCCCCCGATCATCCACGAGCATACTATTCATAAAAATAAGCAAGGGCATCTGTGCAGAGAACTTATCCTCAAGAGCGAGGATCTTATGCAACGAAATCTCAATCTTATCTGCCCTCCAGATATCATCCTGATCACAAAACATGAGATAGGGAGCTTGTGACAATTTCAGCAATTGACCAAAACTGAGTTTTGGCCCAAGACGACCAAGATCGTCTGTTATTAAGACAACTTTACCAGGATATTTCTGAATATATTCCCTAATAATATCAACCGTTGTATCGAAAGAACCATCATCCCGAATAATCAAAGACCAATCCTCATTGGTTTGACAAAAAACGGAATCTAAAAGCTCTCTGATATACTGAGCCCCGTTATATGTGGAAAGCAATATATCAATTTTTTTCAAGAACAATCCTCGAATGATAACTATATTTAAAACTATCTAAGAAAGGATAATCTACTTTAGGTGGGATTATACTATATAACAAAATGACACATCAGCTTCTATATACGCCTAATGTTTGGTCTGCAATGACGTCCCATGAGAAATCTTTTTCTACACTAAATCTCCCATTTTTTCCCATCCAGTTGGCATGCTCAAGATTAGCAAACAACGTTCCAAGTCCCCAGGCAATAGAATTGACTTCTGGACGGACTTTATATCCTGTCACATCATGCCAGACAAACTCAGAAGGGCCACCAATTTCACTGGCGACAACAGGTTTACCAGCACTCCAGGCTTCAAGAATAACAATACCAAAAGGCTCATTTCGGCTAGGAACACAAACACATTGACAGGACTTAAAAAGATCAATCAGGCTCCAGGCATTCTGATGCCCTAAAAACCGCGTCGCATGACTGACTCCAAGTTGTCGTGCCCGATTTTCAACAGCGCCTCGCAAATTTCCATCTCCAGCAAAAACAAATTTAGCATTATGATAATGATGGAGAATTGACGGAACAGCTTCAATTAACAAATCAGGCCCCTTCTGCTGAGTCATCCTGCCTGCGAATAAAACCATCGGGTCAAGCGGCCCTATACCATATCTTCTCTTAACCTCACCCGGGTCAATAAACCCATCAAAATGCCTGCAATTAACCCCGTTATAAATACTGTGAACCTTCCAATCAGGGACATTATACATCCACATAATCTCACCCTTAAGAGTGTTAGATACAGAAATAACTCTATCTGCACAATACGTGGCGTGGCGCTCATGATCCCGTATCCGAGCTGAAGGGCCACCATAAAAATTATTACCGCATCGACCATATTCTGTAGCATGTATTGTTAATATACCTTTCCTGCCCCGTCCCTGCTTAACCCAAACCATCGCATTAGATGTCAACCAGTCATGCGCATGAACAATATCAAAATGAGCCCCCATATAATCTTCCACCTGAAACACCGTTGTTACAAATGACCGACACATACTGTTGACATCTTCAATGAAGTCTGAATGTCCAGGATAAGGCACTCGATGATAGTGTACCCCATGAATAAGTTCATATTGAGCATGATCATGGCGCCCCATACGAGTAAAGACATGAACCTCTTGACCTTTACGCTCAAGCGCAGAAGCAAGTTCGGTCACATGGACGGCAATTCCTCCAATACTTATCGAATGAAGAGATTCCCAAGAAAGAATAGCGATGCGCATAGGGTTAGGCTTGTTCTGTTGTTCAATTTTAGGAAGGATGGGTTTTACATCATTTATCTTTTCCAAGTTAAGAATCTCATTAATCTGAGTGGCCTCAATTTGAGACAATAATTCTTCAGTTTCGGAAGGACAATCTTCAACCATGACTGATTCTAAATTTGCTCGATTTTTCATGAGATCCTTATCACAGAAAGAAAGGTTAATTATTTAAAATCTCTAACTATTTGATTTTATTTATGTTCTGGAATGAATAATGTCTTTTATTATACTTTAGAAATTTAAAAATCAATAAAGAACTTATGAAAGTATGAAAATATTAAATGGCATTCTCACCGATAGCAAACGTATGAAGATCCTTTATAGAGGTTATTTCAGAACGAAGAAAAGGAAAACTCATCAATAATGGATTGCAGTCAAAAGCAGGTTTCTTACTATCGAGGGCCACCTTGATCGCCATGTCTATATCCAAACTATCCTGAGAGTAATTATAAACCTCAGGATCTCTTAATGTAGATAAATAATAATCATGATATTTCATACCAGGCTCCGGCTTACTCCACAAATCATTCTTCGGCCCTAACCAACAAGCAGGAATATGATAACTCTCTGCGATAATAAGACCATGCAGGCTACTGGATAAAATAACTTCACAACTACAAATCTCCTGAACAACCTTTAGAGCATCCTGTTGAACATTAATCTCTATAAGATCCTGATTCTTAAATTTCTCAAAACTAGTCTTATCTGAATAATGCTTTACGATACCGACTCGAAACCTTTCTTTGACAACTAAAGGCCTAAATAAATAGGGCAGTAATATCGCAGGATCACCATAAATCTCAGGACATTCTATTCCCAATTTTATAAGACTCTTTCTTGTTAAGGGGCCTCGAATCGCCTTTATATCTAACTGTCTAGCCATAACAGGATAATCATCTCTAAATCCAGTTCCCCAAATCATATCCCCATTTCGTGCAAACTGAAATATGCTTCCTAGAGCCAAAAGACATGGCCGCGAATCACTCATTGGAATAACCTCATGAACCTTCTTGCCACTTAAAACGCTGACAATTAAAGGAGATAAAAGATCTCCGAAATTCATACGAGAGGAAAACCAAAATAATCGGATTTCATCTTCTATCGAATTATTATTTATCAACCATTTAGAATCCATTGTAGTCATGATGATTAATACACTCCCCAATTTTTAAAACTAAAATCTTCTCTATCCAGCGTCAAATTAGGATTGTAATACGGATCCCCTTTGAGTAAAATCTCACTCCATCTATTCATAATAATGTGCTTTTCTTTTTCAAACCTTTCCATTTTCTCTAAAGTGTCCTCATACCCTCTGGTTTTGGACTCAAAATGATACAACTTGGCATAAGGAGTCCAAACAATCAGATAACCTTTATTGCGCATATTCAAACAAAGGTCAACATCATTAAAGGCTACGGCAAGAGTTTCATCAAAACCACCAACTTCTATAAAAATACTCTTTCTCATCATCAAACACGCCGCTGTGACTGCGCTCAGATTTTGCACAATTTCTAATCTTCCATAATAACCACCTTCATCTTTAGAAAAGTTCTTATGGGAATGTCCTGCTAATCCGCCCAAACCAATGATCACCCCCCCATGTTGAATGGTACCATCAGGATAATATAATTTAGCCCCCACTGCTCCAACATCGGGTCTAAGCGCATACTCCAGCATATTCTCAATCCAATCAGGATTAATAGCTTCGGTATCATTATTCAAAAGAAGAATAACTTCTCCCCTAGCTTTATTCACAGCAAAATTATTTAATCCTGAGAAATTAAAAGGATAATTCCACTCGATAACCCGTATCTTCTTGTTCATCTGCAAAGAGCTATAGAGTTCAAATGTACTCTTCTGAGAACTCCCATTCTCGACAATCAGGATTTCAATGTTTTTATATGTCGATGTCTCGACAATAGAATGAATACACTTCTTTAAGGTTGCCCCTTCATCTTTGTTAGGAATAATAATAGAAACCAAGGGTTCCTTAGATAAAGAATATCTTGTTCTATAACGAAATGGATAACCAGAATTCTCCACCTTTGCCTTTAAACCCACGCGTTCTAAATGTTCCTGTAAAGCTTTCTCACCCGCCTGATGAGCATAGGGCTTGGATTTTAAATTCTTTGAAGTGGAATTAGAGTGATCTCTCCAATGGTAAAGAATCTTAGGTATATGAACAATCTTAGCGGCTTTCTCGGAGGCTCTTAAAACCAAATCATAATCCTGGGCCCCATCAAACCCATCTCTAAACCAACCACAACTCTGCCCAAGACTTATTTTTAAAACAAGAAAATGGGTAATATAATTATGACTACGTAACAAATCGGGAGAAAAATCAGGCTTAAAAAATGGAAGCAATCTCATCTTTCCATCTTCTGAAATATGGTCTTCATCGGAATAGATAAAATCAACATCCGACTCCTTATTAATCACATCTACGATATGAAACAATGCCTCAGGCGAAAGAACGTCATCATGATCCAGAAAAGCTACAAAACCTCCTGAAGCTAACGAAATCGCCTCATTAGAATTCTTGGCAATACCTTTGTTTGATTCCAAGAACGTAAGCTTAATTCTTTTATCTTTATTGGCGAATTGCTGTAAAACATCCCTAACATAGGTATGATCTTTATCAGACCCATCAGCGATACATAATTCCCAATGAGAATAGGTCTGACTCATCACTGAAGACATCATATCCATAAGCATTCTCTTAGGAGTATTAAAGGTAGGAACAACGATACTAATCTTAGGCCGGCAACTAAACACTTCCTGTCTTTGCTTTCTTGCTTCTATCGTTTGATGATTCTTCCTAACCCCATTCTGATACATCAAATCACAGGTATAAACATTCCACGAATGTCGTCGAGATTGTATTAAAAACTGTTTAAACCCTATGTCATTGATTAGAAAATATATCCTCTTTAACCTGCGAGGATAAAGGGCTATTAATATAAAATAACGAAAAGTATCAAAAGTTAATAAATAACGAATCTTAAATTTGACGACTTGCAAATCAAAAGACACCTTTTGATTAAACCGATATCGTCTCTTTGAATTCTTAGATAAGGCTTCGATCTTAACTGTATGACGCCCCATGGATAATTTTGCCAGAGGTATTTCACATCTAAACCCTGAATATTCATAAGCTGTTTGATTAAAACGCTTAGCCACATCTGGTCTAGGGAGGCCATAAACAGCCTGAAAAGACTGACCATCTACACATACATAAACGGAATCGAAAGTATCCTTCCGTTGACGATCAAAGACCCAACCTTTGAGGACAAGGGTTCCTTCATTATTAAATATAATAGGAGTTGCCTTCAATTGGACAACGACAAAAGAATTAATAGAGTCAATAGAACATGAAGAATTTGACCAAGAAAATAAAAGCTCTTTTACTAGCTTGCTCAACATATAGCTTCTCTTAAAGTTCTATCTCTTTTTCAACAAGACCAATTCTCTTTTTTAATTCAGGAATATATTGGCACATAATGTCATCTTTAATATCATTGCGATCATGCGCAAGAAATAATTGCCAGGGATGAGAGGCCTTAATCGTTGCTCTACCACGAGCCATTTTATCTCTAAATTCCGACTCTGACCTTAAAGCGTAATGATTAATTCTTATTTTCTGACTCTTATTAACCTTAGAAAAAGCTCCTGACACAATCAGCTCACCGTCCTCATCCCTTACAAATCCGTCATCTTTAAAGATAAAATAATGAGGATTGCTAGAAACATTTAGAACCCTGTTCGGGTCAACAATAGATTTAATATGCTTATTAACTCCAAAATCTTGCTTACTATGGCAGACAAATGTCTCTAATTGTAACCCCTGAGGTTTCTCTTTATATCCTGAACTGCCATAATTAATCCAATTAATTCCAAGCCCATTAGAACCTTCATAATTTCTTAGAAAATCCCGAATATTCTTAGAAGCGATGGGAACGATAAACTCATCCATATCAATAAAGCCAATCCACTGATTACTTTCTTTATGTTTCTTAATACAATCCATGTAGGCTAGTAACTGGCCAGGATGTGGAGAAAAAAACACATAATCCAGAATCCTCTTGTTCATATAATAACTTAATAAATATCGGGTATTATCTGTACTGTTGTTATCGTAGAAATAAAAATGATCTACCCCTAACATACGATGATACTCAATCCATTCTATAAGATACGGTCCTTGATTCTTGGAAATAACACACAGGGAAAGATAATAAGACGGCTTCTTTTTAAAGAAATTAAACATTGATCTTCCCTGTTTTGAAATTATCTTAATTAAACGGATTTTTAAATCTTTTGTGCCTGCCATTGCTTATAAAAGAAACCTTTTTTATCAATCAATTCCTGTAAGGTTCCTGTTTCAACAACATGCCCCTTCTCAAGATAAACAATCTTATCCGCTTTCTTTATCGTTGATAATCGATGGGCAATAATAATCATTGTTTTCTCTTTAGCTAAAGACAAAATACCCTCTGTGATAGCCTCTTCAGTGGCTGAGTCAAGAGCGCTGGTCGCCTCATCCATAATCAAAATTTCAGAATCCTTAATCATTCCCCGAGCTATCGCTAATCTTTGACGCTCCCCTCCTGAAAGACGGGTTCCTCTTTCTCCCACAAGGGTTTCATACTTACCAGACATTTGGTCAATAAAATCATGCACACGTATGCTCCGGGTTAGACTCCTTAAAGAATCATCCGATACATCTAAGGTCGAGCCATAAATGATATTATTACGAATGGTATCATTAAACAAAAGAACATCCTGACTGATGAGTGCCATTTTCTTGCGAAGGGAAGAAATGTTATAATCTCTGATATCCTGACCATCAATCAATATTTGCCCTGAAGGACAGTCATAGAATCTTAACAGCAAATTCATAAGAGTACTTTTACCCGAACCAGATGATCCCACAATAGCGACGATGGATCTTTTCTTAATAGAAAAACTAACCCTATCTAAAACAACAGCGGATTTATCTGTATAGCTAAAAGAAAGATTCTTAAATTCAATACTCTCTTTAAATTCACCCCATTCCATCTTCCCGCTTGCCACAATAAAACTATCTCCATGAGTCAGAATTTGCTCAACATCATCCAAAGAAGAAGCCGAATTCGCCATACCCAACTTAAAACGATTAAACGCATTAAGTCCGGGAATCGTCTTGGTCGCTAAATAAAAAAAGACAAAAGCGCTCGCCGGATTAAAACCATGATCCATACGCATCACAGCTGCCATAGCAAGAGCAATAAATAAGTTTCCGGTCATAGCCCCTACATCTTCCACAGGAGATGCTAATCCTGTCAACCTCTGAACCCTAAAAGACCTCTCAATTTCTGTCTCACTAGCTTTAGAAAAAGCCCGTACTTCTTCCTGTTCTTTTGAAAAACTTTTAATAACCGGCATGCAATAAAGCATATTAAAAATCTTCTCATTAAGATTTCTACTCAACTGCTGCTGTTCCAAAGAAGCATTACGAATACGCTGAACAATTTGTTGCGTTATTACAGAAACCACAGGAAAGAAAAGACCTGTGATCAAGGTAAGTTTCCAAGAGATCTGAAACATCAAGAAAAGATAGGAAGCAATCAACAAAACCTCTGTAGTAAACTGCTGAAGAAGTTTAAATCTGGATTCAATAAGTTCCGTGGATTTTGTCAAGACCGTCTGTAAATAAGAAACTGTATTCTTGTCGTAAAAACTCTTTCCAAAACTTAGACATTTCTCTACCAGCATCTGCCTTAACCGGACGGTGGCCATTCTCGCCTGAACCTGAACACAAAGCATCGCAAAATAATAAAAGATATTTTTTACAATAGTTGCCAGATAAACCCATACGACTAAAAGAATAAAAAGCTTTGTTGATGTGTTAAAAAAAGACGGGTTATATTTAACAATGAGACCAATTCCCTTTAAATCACGCACATGAGTAAAATCATTAGCAATAATCCCCTTGGTTAACGGAAACAGCAAATAAACAACATATAAAGCTATTTGGGTGTAACAAACAGAAAGCAATACAGACAGTGGGATAAACCACATATTCACTTTACTTATTCTTAAGAAAAAGAAGATTTTCTTAACATGCAAAATAGTCTGACTGCGCGTTACTCGTTGAATAAACTTAATCACAATTCCCTCTAGAGTTAATTAATAAATAACGATACCCTTTTTTGAAGATCTAATTCTTTTAAACAATGATACGAACCTTGACAACTCGGTACAGTATAACCAAATTTAGTGCATGGCGAACAAGAAGAGTTGTTCGTTAGAACCTCATGGTGCTCTCCCCTCATTTGCCATTTATGAACATTGCCAGGACCAAAAACGGACAAGACAGGAGTTCCAACGGCAGATGCCAGATGAGCCCCCCCTGAATCCATACCAATAAAACTCTGACACCTTTGAATGAGCGCCGCACTTTCTGTTAAAGATACTTTTCCAACAAAATTATAAATCCTCTGCGCCCCATTCTCTCTTAATACTTCATTAGCACACCAAACAACATCTCTACCCCCTAGAAGAACAGGAGAATATCCTTTGGTCAATATGATATGGACAATATCTAATATTTGCTTCTTAGAAAAACGCCTGATAGCAATACTTGCTCCCAGAAACACCGCGATACTCTTTGTAGGCACTTGTTGAGAAGCCCACGTCTTTAATTTTCCAGAAATATCAAATGAATGATTAACATGGATCCTCTTATAATCAAAGGGTAGTAAACCTTCAAATAATCTCAAGAAGTTATCTAACTCGTAATCGTTCGTTCCATACATCACCTGCTTATTAAATAATTTCGCACGAAGAGCCCTTGTGGCAAATCCAATTCTATAGGATGTTTTAACACAATAACTCAAAATTGCCGTCAAATAATGCCACTGTTCTGTGTCAACAACAACGTCATAGGAATGAGTCAGAACTCTCCACCATGTATCCAATCGTAAGTAAGAATAAGTCACATACCCTTGAGAAGTAAATACCTCCTGATTTCGAGGCTCACAAAGAATTTCTATCTGAATATGATTGTCTTTAAGAATTCTTAGAATAGGCAACAGAAATACAGCATCCCCAATTCCTCCTGGACGAATAATGAGAATTCTACGAACATGATTTGGAATTGGTGTTCTTATTGACTTGAACACTATCAAGGAAATCGCCGTTCCAAAAATAAAATCGAGAAACTTTATAAACTTTAAGGACCAACTGCCATGAGAGAAGAATATATCCGTAAGACTGATCTTAGGCATGTTTAGGTATGAGCTAATTGAATCACAGTTACTATAAACAGCAGCCACAACACAATATTAATCATCATCGGTCGATCCGACAGTAAAGCTTCACTAGGATCATCTCCCAACTTCTTAACATGAAGAAGATATAAATAACGAAAAATACCATACACTACAAAACCGATGGAATAAAACATCGCATATCCATGAATACGATCCGTGACCTCTGCAGAAACGGTATAAAGACCATACAGAACAATCGATAACGTGGAGCAGATCACAATCATCTGATCTAAGAAATACTCTGTGTAATGGGATAAAACTGCCCGGTGAGAAGAGGCTGAATTTTCTAAATAAACAATCTCACAACGACGTTTTGTAAAACCTAAGAATAGAGCTAAGACAAACATACAAATCTGAAGCCATGCGGAAGGTATGATATGAACTGCCGCAGATCCTGCCCAAATTCGAATCTGAAATCCTAAGGCAACGGTCAGAACATCCAGAATGACAAGATGCTTGGTGCGTAGATTATAGAGAACATGCAACAGGACATAACATAACGCCAATATAAAAACATCACGGCCCTGACTCAAACACAGTAGGCCCCCCGATCCTAAAAGAAACATCGCCACCATCTTAGCAGTGGATGTCTTCACCCTTCCTGCTGCTAAAGGCCTCTGGGCCTTCTTAGGATGCCTCCGGTCTTCGTTTAAATCGACAAGGTCATTAATGATATACATCCCGCTGCTGACCAAACAAAACGCCGCCATCGTCAATAAACAATGCAGCCACAGATGTATTTCATTAAAACGCCCTGAAAAAATAAGCGGAGAAATAATAAATAGATTCTTGACCCACTGCCGAAGACGTAGAACATCAATGAAGGTTTTTATAGACATATTGATATCGTTTGATTCTGATTCAGAAAATAATTTTTATTGAAGAAGTATACTGCCTTGCGCTTCTGACTTCAATCAAAATGAATGGCTGATTTTTAACCTTCTCAAACACTGTCTTCTTTGATAACATTGAACCCATGCTTAGCCAACTGACTATCCAAAATTTCGGACTAATCGACAAAATTGCCATCGAATTTGATGAGAAATTGAACATCTTAACCGGTGAAACCGGTGCCGGAAAATCCATTCTTATTGATGCCCTGCGTTCCGTCCTGGGAGAACGCATTGATGCCTCTTCAATCCGAGACCCCAAGAATCCCTGCGTCATTGAAGCCGTTCTTGATCTTAATCAGAACTTACTCTCCAATGAAGTTTTTCAGGATTTCTTAACGGACACAGACACTCAACTCATTATCCAGCGATCTTTAGCGGCGGATGGCAAAAATAAAATCAAAATCAACGGTTTAAATGTCACAGTTGGTCAACTGAAAAGTATCGGCAATCATCTGATTGATTTTCATGGGGCTCACGACCATCAAATGCTTCTTTCTGAAAATGAACATCTAAAAATGTTAGATAAATTAGTTGAGTTTAAAAATCTCAAGACAGATTACACAGACTTATATCGCGAATATACCGACTTGCAAAAGAAACTGGCTTCGCTGACAGAATTATCTCAAACACGTCAACGGGATGTGGACCTTCTGGCCCATCAGGTCAAGGAACTGGAAGCTGTACCTTTGAGCGAAGACAAATATGAAGAAATCTCTCAGGAGATTGTCAAAATTAACAACGCTCAGAAGCTTTACGAACATATTCAGAATCTTTTAGGAATTCTGGAAGATGAGGACGTCGGCGTTCATCAGCAATTACGCAAAGCATTTACGCCTCTGAAGAATCTAAATCAGATCGATGAAAAAACAACCCCTCTTTTAGATGAACTCACTCTCATTCAGGAACAAACAACTGATCTGATTAGCCAATTGACTCATTACGCCGAAAGCTTAAGTTTCGATCCATCTCAAGCTGAAGAAATTAACAGAATCTACGACACGTATCAGGATATCCGCCGCAAATACGGCCCTTCCCTGACAGAGGCCGCTCACTTCTATCAAGAAACAAAAGCAAAACTGGATCTGATCAAAGACTTTGAAAACAATGACTCCCAACTTCGCCAGAATATTTCTGACAAAGAAAAAGAATTAACCAAGATTGCCAATAAAATCTCTAAAGCTCGTCAGGCCGCCGCAGAAGATCTCAATACGACTATTGAAAAAGAACTCAAGGAACTAGGCATCAATCATGTTCAGTTTGAAGTCCGCTTCGAGAAGACTTCCTTTGGTCCCGAAGGCTCTGATCATATTGTCTTTTACATCAGCCCCAATGCCGGCGAGGAGCTTAAACCCTTAGCCCAGATTGTGTCTTCAGGCGAAGCTGCCCGTGTCATGCTGGCCCTTAAAAAAGCCCTGATCAAGGTTGATCCTATTCCTGTTCTTATCTTTGATGAAATCGACGCTCAAATCGGCGGACGTTTAGGAACAATCACAGGGAAGAAGCTTACGGATCTGGCCAAGCACCGTCAGGTCATTCTCATTACCCATCTGCCTCAAATCGCCTCCTTTGCCAACCGACATTTTAAAGTCGTAAAATCTGTTAAAGCCAGCCGCGCAACGACAGAGGTGAAACTTCTAGACAATAAAGCTCGTGTGGAAGAGATTGCCCAAATGATGAGCGGACAAAATGCCACCAAGATATCCCTGCAACACGCCGAAGATATGCTGACCACCGCCCAGAAGCCTTAATCCCCTTCTCTCTTTTCAATTTGATTTCTCTTAATGTTTATGCTACTTTATTGCCTTCCATTTATTATTTAACCCTTAATTTCTACTCAAGGAGCTTATATATGAAACGTATCGGAATTATCACTTCAGGTGGAGACTGCGGAGGTCTTAATGGTGTTATCAAAGGGGCGGCTTCCATGGCTCTCTCCCACGGAGCCACCTGCTTCGTCATCCCCAATGGTTATGCTGGTTTATATAATCTGGTGGATTTTGACAAGCTCACAGAACTGACGTACGAACGTATTGACGAAATTGACGCCAACCTAGCTGGTTCCGAAGCTGGTCATTCCCGCGTCAAGATTAAGAAAATTGAAGATGCTGATAAATATCTGCGCATCAAAAAAGGTTTAGAAAAATTTAAGTTGGACGGCCTTATCATTTCCGGCGGCGACGATTCCGGAAGCGTTATGGTTGATTTGACCGAGCATGGTATTAAATGCGTGCATGCCCCTAAAACGATGGATCTGGATCTTCAGACCTATTCCGTCGGTGCTGATTCTACGATTAACCGTATTGCCAACTTTCTGCAAGATTTAAAAACAACAGCCATGACCCATAATCGTATTTTAGCTATGGAAGTCTTCGGCCGTTACGCTGGACACACAGCTTTTCGCGGTGGGGTTGCTGCTAACGCGGATGCCATCATTATCCCTGAGATCCCCTGCGATTTTGATATTCTCTACCAACACATGAAACAACGCTATTTTAAACGCATCATGAATAGTGATGTCCGCGCAGGAACCTACATGATTGTTGTCGCGGAAGGAATTAAAGACGCAAGCGGTGCAGATATCGTCGATGAATCAGCCCCTGTAGACGCGTTTGGTCATAAACGATTAGCTGGCGCTGCTAATTATGTCTGCCAGCAATTAAGCAAACGTCTTAAAGCGGATCCTAGCATCCATGATTTAATGAAAAAAACAGGAATGTTTGTTAAAGGCATCAATGAAAATCCCGAAGTACGCGCTGTGACACCAGGCCATCTGGTCCGCTGCGGACACTCCAGCGCCTATGACGTCAACTTTGGTCAAGAAGTGGGTGCAGGCGCCTTTCTTCTCTTGAATCAAGGCATCATCGGCGTGACCGTTGCCGGAATCAACAATGGCAAGGTTCGTTACATGGATACCAAGGAAGCCATCACGCAGCGTCATGTTGATCTTCGTCAAGTGGCTATTTATGAAGCTTTAGGGATTTGCTTTGGAAGACATACAGGAACAATCACAGCTGAAGCAGAGAAACTAACCGGTGAGACATTTAGACACTTATAAAGTGAGTTAATGTTTAACGTAATGCTCGACGCATTCCAGTAAAACATCGTTAATCTTTTGGACTTTAAAACCAGTCTTTTCTAGTTTGCGAACAGACAATAATAAATTTGTCCGATCGAGATGAAGATCTTCAGGGGAAATTATTTTATATTTAAAATCCGGAACACTTTTCTTATAGATATCCATTAATGCGGAATACTTCAAACCCCCTTTATTAACAATATTAAAGATTCCTCTGGCATCCATCTTAAGTAAATGTTCCAAAGCTTTAATAAAATCTGGAATATAGGTTATTGAATTAGGGATATTAATAACCTTCTTATACTTAATGAGTTTTGTAAGAAGATTGCGTGGATGAGGAGTTCTATCTAAAGGGATCCTTATTCTAACAATCAACACATTACTGTTCTTGACTAAAGTATTTAATACACCCTCCGCATAAATCTTCGTCCGACTATAAAATAACTTAAAATAATCCGGCAACTGCTCTTCTGTCATAGGTTTTTGTTTCTTGTAATCATAATGATAAACGCACCCACTGCTGATATGCACTAATTTGATAGCTTTCCTAAAAGCTACCTCCCCTAACCAGATGGGAACCATGGTATTCGCCAGCAAACATCGATCCACATCTAGCTCACAATCATCCACATTACGCTCTCCGACATACCCAATACAATTAACTAAAACAGTTGGCTTATATTTCTTGATCGCATCAACCGCATCCTGATAGCTGAGAATCTTCTTATCATAGACAGGACAACCCCATTGCTTTTGCAGTCTTGATGCAATATAGCCATTACCTAGAATTAACACTCTATTATTCATTGAGAGCTATCCTTTGAAGATAATTCCCATAGGACGTATTCATCGTTCTTGCCAAAACCTTCAACTGTTTCTTAGTAATAAAACCCATACGAAAGGCCACTTCTTCAATACACCCAATTTTCAATCCCTGCCTCTCCTCGACAATTCTTATAAATATCGAAGCATCCAACAAAGAGTCCGGAGTTCCTGTATCTAACCAGGCAAACCCTCGGCTGAGACACAAAACATGCAATTGATTCTTCTTAAGGTAATATTGATTAATGTCTGTAATCTCCAATTCTCCTCTCGCCGATGGTTTTAATGTCTTAGCCACATCGACCACATGGTGATCATAAAAATAAAGACCTGTGACGGCCCAGTCAGACAATGATTTCTTAGGTTTCTCGATAATAGTCTTTGGCCTCGCATTCTTATCAAAACTAATCACTCCGTATCGACAAGGATCACTCACCTTATAACCAAATACTGTGGCTCCATGCTTATGTGAGATGGCTTCCCTAAGAACATGACCCAGTTTATCCCCAAAGAAGATATTGTCCCCTAAAATTAATGCCACCCGTTCCTTACCAATAAACTTTTCTCCAATCAAGAATGCTTGAGCGATGCCCTGGGCCTGAGGCTGAATAGCATAAGATATGTTTACTCCTAAATGATGCCCGTCATTAAAAAACCCCTGAAAATGCTCCCTGTCCTCAGGCGTCGATATGATCAAGATATCTTTAATACCAGCTAGCATCAAAACCGACAAAGGATAATAAATTAAAGGTTTATCGTAAACCGGAAGCAGCTGCTTACAGACCCCCTTAGTCACAGGATAAAGTCTCGTTGCTTTACCACCAGCAAGAATAATCCCCTTCATACTCATCTGCCTTTCATAACACGTAGAACCCTAAAAGTATGATTTGAAAACAGCTTCGTTTGTTTCACCTTTGCAAAATTCAGACATTCATCAGAGATATTAGAAGAAAGTAAATAATAATCCGGAGAGTAAATCTTATTGTATAAAAGGAAATTCTGACAATTAAAAGATTGTCCTACCGGTGTTGAAATAAAGGGACGATGCATAAAATATCCTTGCTGATCTTCATCAGAAGCCACCAAAACCTCTTTTGGTAAATTCTTATCAATCCATTCAAAACTTGCAAACAAATCCTTGTAATACGGCTGCTCCAATAAAGGATGTTTCAAAAAATAATCTTTAAATGATATAAATCTGGCGATTTGCGGACATAAAAGACTTAGCAATATCACAGAACCTGCCAATCTCTTACCCCATGATTCTGATAATGATAACCCTTGATACATGCAATACCAACCCGCAATACTCATCAAAACAAAAGGAATTAATGAATACCTTAAAGAATCAAAAGAAAATGTTAACCAATAATATGTCAATGAATATCCCAATACGGTAAAAATACTCTGAGAAAAGCAAAGGGCAATCAGACCTCCATCCATTCTTTTATGCTTTGGAAGAAAGAAATAAAATAAAGAAGGCCATAAAAAAAACGGCATCTGATAAAAGAAATCCCTCAGATGCTCTTGAATATACAAAAAATGTTTAAAGGAGAAAAAGTGGGTAGGGAAAATCTGTATTCCAACCTTATCTAAACTATACACAGTTGCCGTTGCAAAGCGAGCCAAACCATAACTTGCTCCGGGTCTTGCATATTCAGGATAGAAGCTATGGTATGAAAACCAGCAAAACAATTGATAAAGCCCGAATGAAAAGATAAATCCCCCAATAAAAGAAAACGCTTGATTTAACTTCTTCCGAATAGGATCCTTGCCGATAAAAATAACAGGCAAATAGGCTAGAAAATTATAAAAGTGTGCAACTCTAATCAACATAAAAATGCCATTCAAGAATCCTAAAATCATAAGATGAATAGAAGATTTTGAATGTTTCAAAAAAAGAATAAAGCTTACTATAAAACAAAGAAAATGAAGTTGTTCTGTCCATGCATAGAAAGCTGAAATATAAAAATTAAAAGAAAACGCTAAAAAGAAAATAAAAAGAATATTAAAACGAGAAGGGATGACACTTTGAACAATATAAAAAATTAATGTTACGTTTAAAGCGAAGAGTAAAATATTGGCTTGAATGACTTTGACAATTCCGCCATGACTAATAAAAAAAGAGGCAAAGAGCGAATAAAGAGGTTGATAGTAGGCCCAAATAGGATGATATAACGTATTAAAAGACTGGCAAAGATTGTAACTAACGACAAATCCTTTATGATTAACAATGTTTTCTGCATTACTTAAGTAGATACTGCTATCGGCGGTATTGAGTTTTAAGTATGAAAACTTATAAAAAATAAGAAAAATACTTAAGCAGATGACAACCAAAAGGAAATATTTGAATATAAAACGCATATGATCTTAAAACTCTAAGAAATCCTTTGATTTAATCTCTGTCTCATCAAATCCAAAACTTCTTCAGGTTGTATTTCTTCCATACAAGGAGCCTTCCCTTCACAAAAATATCCCGCATTAGTTCTGTAAACATAAAGACAAGGACTGCACGAGTATCTTTTATAAATAACATCCTGAACTTCTTTCTCTTTACCAAATGGACCATACAAATCAATGGAACCAGGCCCCCATAAAGAAATGGTTCGGGCACCTACAGCTTTAGCTAAATGAAAAGGTCCGGTATCGTTGGTGACAAAAAGAGGGATATGCGCTAATAAAGTTAAGAATTGTTTTAAAGCAAGTTTCCCAGTCAAATTAATAACGCGCTGACGATACTGTTGAGGCAGAATTTCTAAAAACTCCTGAGAATAAGAAACCTCCCTCTTCGCTCCTGTTAGAATAATATTGATATCCTTATTTTCTGAAAAAAACAACTCTATTAGAGATACAAAATGTTTTAATGGCCAGCGTCTGCATAAAGCAAGATCACTAGCATGTATATTAAAGGCTATAAATTTATTCAAATCAAGAATGTTATACTCCTTTAAAATGGTTAGTAGTTCAGTTTTTTCTTGATCTGAAATCTTTATTTCTTTTGGATACAAATTCTGATTATCCACCAATAAAGCTTTAGAAAACATTGAATATATTTCAAGGATATGCCTGCTATTATTAAAATAGATAGGAATATTGATTAATGAATTTCTCCAATATCGTGCTAAATAAAACCCCACCCTCCATCGTGCTCCCGATAAAAAAGACATAATCGTGCTGAATTTGGAATAAAATTCAATGTCCAATACAATATCAATCCGCTCCTTATAACAAAATAAAAGACTTCCAATAATTGTCTTTAATAACAAAAAAGGATTTCTATAGTCAATAATTAGAACTTTGTCTGCCAAAGATAAAATATCCAGAATTTCTTTATTATCCCTAAAAGTGAGAAAATAAATCTTTGTATCTTTATATTTATTTCTAATATTAATAATCATGGATGATGCCAATGTAATGCTACCGATTCCGATAAATTTCATAATCATTATTTTTTTGGGAGGGAGATCTTTTGAGGGGACATGGAGATGTGTTCGATAAAAAGGGTGTGTCAGACGATAGAGTAGTACCAAAATTATACAAATTGGTCCTCCTACCCAGTGATCAACAAATTTCAATATTGCAATCTTTTCAATACGCATATAATCTTTTCAATATTTCTTAAGGATAATATTTTTATTAATGATACCATCTCCAAGATAATTCACATATAAAACTTAAATATATTTGCTTAAATTCCCTCGAGTAATATTATAAATATCAAAATTGGACTATTGATGGATTCAAATTTAGGAGAATAGACGTGTTAATACCTTCATGCTTTGTTTGTTCAGGAAAGCAATGCATCTCCTCTCTTGCAATACAAACAGCTGCTGGAGAAATTCCTTATTTTCAGTGTTCTGACTGCTCATTAATCTTTCAAGACCCCGGAGTTTCATTTAAAGAAAGCGAAATCTATAACGCAGATTATATTCTAAAACGAAGCCAGGACCCGGGTAATCTCAATATCTCCCGTCCCAGAGAAAAAACAGCGGAGCATTATTACACTTGGGTTGAAAAATTTGTACCCAAAGGAAACTTACTCGAAATTGGTTGCGCGACAGGAATAGCTTTAAAAGTAGCTAAAAACCACGGTTGGAACGTCTTTGGTGTGGAAGTCAACGAGCAGGCTGCCACTGTAGCCAGAAAACTTCTAGGATCCGATGTCATCCGTGTAGGCAATTTCAACAATGATATGTTTCCCGATGAGTACTTTTCTCTGATTACGTTATTTGATGTATTAGAGCACATTCCCCACCCAGTTGAGTTTCTCACACTCTTACATAAGAAGCTAGCGCCAGGGGGAAGTATTCTATTTGTAACACCGACGATCGACTCTTTAAGCTTCAAGATATTAAAAGAAAAATGGCCACATTTTGTTCAGGAACATCTTCTATTATATTCGACCAAAAGTATTAATCAGTTATTAACAACAACTCATTTTCTACCTAAAAAACATGGTTGGGCAATAAAATATCTAAGTATAGAAATGCTAAAAACACATTGTGAACATCATCCCCAGACCTTCTTTTATAAACCCATTCGCTGGCTCTTGAGATTGGCCCCGACAGGTGTTATCCCTTTCAACGTCGGAGAAATGTTTGTCTTTGCACAAAAAATTTCCTGAGAGGATCTTTATTTATGTTTTAAAGCATAAGGAATATGTTCAATAATATCTAACGCAATCATTCCTATTTTAAATTTCAACTTTGCTGCATAGTCGCCAGCTAACCCGTGTAAATAAACTCCAAATCTTGCAGTTTCAAAAGGCTCAATCCCTTGGGCTAAGAAAGCCACCATCATCCCTGTCAGAACATCTCCGCTTCCAGCAGTAGCCATCCCCACATTACCTGTGGTATTAACCGTTATTTTACCTTCAGGTGAAACAATAACTGTACGATGCCCTTTTAAAACAAGAACACAATGATACTGACGAGCAAAATCCAACGCGATCCTCTTTCGATGGGCTTCGATCTCTGGAATACTTATCCCTGTCAGACGAGCCATTTCTCCCACATGAGGGGTCAGTATTCGAGGTCCCTTGGCTTTTAATAAGACCTTCAGATTCTTCGCTACAGCATTTAAAGCATCCGCATCCACAACCATGGGGCCGGGATAATGCTCGACCATTTGATAAATGAACCCAGCCGTGCTGGAACTTGTTCCTAGACCTGGTCCAATAGCCACCGCATTAAATCTAGGAAAAGACTTCTTAATCACATCAAAAGCTTTGAGGGAAAATGTTCCTTGAGCCGTCTGAGGTAATGGCAAGGTCATAACGACATTCGAAATCTTCCTCTGAAGAGTTAAATTAAGATTCTTAGGAACAGCTGCTGTCACAAGGCCAGCCCCTGAACGCATCGCAGCTAATGAACACAGGGCAGATGCGCCTAACATCATCGGGGAACCTGCTACCACGAGGACGTGACCAAAATCCTTCTTACTGAGATGAGGATTACGGCGTGACAATACAGATGGCCGTGGCATAATTTTTAGAATGTGAGATGGAGATTAAAATATTTTTCTTAAAACTGGCTTTACGGTGCTTACAAATCGGCTTACCTTCTTTATCATTGATAATGCTCACATCATGCCAGGATAACTTGGGATCACCGACGGCTTTAAAAATAGCTTCCTTAGCTGCAAAACGTCCGGCGTAATGCTGATGAGGGTATTTATATTTCTTAGCGTAGGCAATCTCCTCGTCGGTAAGGATATGTTTGAGGAAATCCTCCCCGAAGCGATCCAGAGATTTCTTGATACGACTGACTTCGATGATGTCGGTTCCGATACCTAGAATCATAAATTTTGTCATTCCCGAATGCTTTAGTCGGGAATCTAGTTCACTAATGTCTGGATCCCCGACAACGACCAACTGGAAATCCCCGTCACGAGGGGAAAACATTCGGGGATGATAATTAAAATTTAATAATTTGCAACATTTCCTTAACCGCTTGTTTTAACCCCACAAAGACAGCTCGTGAAATAATAGAGTGTCCGATATTCAATTCTTCCATCCCAGCAATGCGGGCAACCGCCGCTGTGTTGTGATAATTCAACCCATGCCCCGCATTCACAATCAATCCTAATTTCTGAGCATATAGGGTCATCGCTTTTAATTTAGCCAATTCCTTTGTCTCTGATCGTCCCGCATAAGCCCTGGCGTACGCCCCCGTGTGCAACTCAATCATCGGAACATTCAGGGCCTTCGTGGCTTCAATTTGTTTTTTATCAGGATCGATGAACAGACTAACCATGATCCCTTTTTGCTGCAGATGATCACACACCGACACTAAACGTTTACGATTGCCGACCACGTCCAGTCCACCTTCGGTAGTCACTTCCTGACGTCTCTCAGGGACGAGGGTAGCCTGATCAGGTTTAATCTGCAAAGCAACTTTAACAATATCTTTTGAAATCGACATTTCTAAATTAAATCGGATCTTAATACTCTTTCGTAAAAGAACGATGTCTATATCTTGAATATGTCGACGGTCTTCTCTTAAGTGAGCAACGATACTGTGGGCTCCAGCCTCTTCACAAATACGCGCAGCTAGAATAGGATCAGGATCTGTTTCCCGGCGGGCTTGACGAAGGGTTGCAACATGGTCTATGTTCACTCCTAATTTGGCCATAGACACTTATCCGTTCTTTACATAAAGCCATGTAATAATGGCGAGACTCAACGAGACAACCTTCAAGAATAAATTAGATTCAAACCAATGCTTCATGCCTTGACCTTTTGAGAAGGGTTAAAAAGCTCTTTGATTAAACTCTCTAAATGCTGCTGATTGTCGATCTTAATAAAACGGCCGTCGACCACAACACTGACATCCCCTGTTTCTTCAGAAGCCATCACAATGACAGCATCTGTATGTTCACTTAAGCCCAGAGCTGCTCGATGACGAGTCCCCACCGTCTTACTGACCGAAGGGTTTTCTGATAGAGGAAATAAACACGACGTAGCCGCGATTCTCTCCCCACAGACAACAACTCCCCCATCATGCAAAGGCGATTGAACTATAAAAATACTTTCTAAAAGAGGAGACGTAATCTTTGAATCTAAGAGGACCCCACTTTCAATATACATCGTCAACTTCATCTGCCGTTCAATCGCAATCAAACACCCTGTCTTTCTCTTAGCCAGCTTATAGACCGCTTCCGCAACCTCTTCAATAACAGCCCGAATCTCAGACTCTCCTAACGAAATACTAAACAAATGCTGCTGCCCTAGACGAGCCAACCCTGAACGAAGTTCATGCTGAAAAATGACGACGATCGCCACAATCCAAATTGAAAAGAAATTTTTTAACAACCAATTTAAAACTGTAAATCCCAGCAGTTGAGATATTAACAACGCAATAATTAAATAAGCGATTCCTTTAAGAACCTGAAAAGCACGTGTGCCCTGAAAGAATAATAAGATGCGATAAAAAACAAACCAAAGGATGGCAATTTCAACAAAAGGTTTGATAAATTCCACGGGATGGGCAATGTGCATATGGGCAATTGTACTTCAACTATATTGTTTTTTCTAGAAAATTAGTCATATCTTGAGCTAAAGGAGCCTTAACGGTAATCATTTTCTGATTCACCGGATGAGGAAAAATTAATTGGGCGGCATGTAAGGCTGTCCGACGGAAACGTAAGGCAAAGTCCTTGCGAAAGACATACTTATCTTCCCCCACCAGAGGATGGCCAATCTTTGTAAAATGGATACGAATCTGATTTGTGCGGCCGGTGATAGGATTCACTTCGACAATGGTAAAATCCTTACGATATTCCAGAACTTTATATAAGGTCAACGCCGACTGAGGTGGTAGATTTTTTTGAAACTTCCTTTGATAAAAATCCTTAATAGGAATCCTGATCTTACCTTCTGAAGATTCCACGTGGCCATGCACAAAAGCAATATAGGTTTTCTTAACCTGCTTTTCTTTAAAGGCGTTCATAAGAATCTGCTGATTCTCCTTACCCTTGGCAAACAGAATCACGCCGGATGTATCTCGATCCAAGCGGTGGGCCGGATGCAAAGCAACCGCATCAGTTCTCTGTTGATTGACAATGGACACCAAGGTGAACTCTTCGTTCTTATCCGTAGGAATCGTCAATAAACCAGCTGGCTTATAAAAAACCGCACAGTCCTTATCTTCGTAAAGACTATCAATTGTCGTCTTGGGTGTGTTATAGGGATTTGGAGATTGACTCATGTGGAGGCATGGCAGATTCCACAAATTCATGAATAATCTGACTATCGCGAGGTGAGATATCACTAAAGAAAATAGCGGTTTGAAAAGAATCTTGGTCAACAGCGGATTCACTGCGCACCACCACACCTTCACAGCTAATACGCTTGTTGACCACCTTATTATTACGTTTCAAAGGAAGCAAAAAGTGCAGCTTCAATTTAGTCATCGGCGTAATATGCTTATTAACTAAACACAGGGCTCCAGAAGAGCTGAAATTCTTAGTTTCCGTGACGAAGTCCAAGTCGCCACTGGAGATTTTAAACGGAATCAGCTGCTCTAAACGAACATGCCGACGACGTTCAGCCCCCTGTAGAACTCTTACGCTCACGTTATTTACCCTTTGTTTTCTTGGGCTGGTGCAGCTTCGGCAGCAGCCTTAGCGGCAGCTTCAGCCTTAGCAACCTTAGCCGTCGCATCGACTTTTTTAAAACAATTGCTGTTGCAGAAATACGCGCCATTACGATAAAAACGGCGAGACTTTTTCATAGGCTTTTTACATGCGGGACAATTCTTTACTTCTTCAACGACTGCTTTTTCGGCCATAAAACCAATCCTTTCAAGATTTAATTATACTTTACTAACTATGTCCTTCAGAAATGTTAGATACTCCACTAAGATAAAGATTCAAAACGGTTACGATTAACATACTCCCGAATTGCCAAGGAGAAATTCTCGCTGGACACCAACTGTAATCCAATCTCCCAGGCATCTTCTCGGTGAGAAGCTTCTCTGACCCAAACAACCTTAGCATGAGCAGGAACAAGTTGAACCTGACCAGGTAGCTGAATCTGTAATTCAAGAATCGTATTGAGCGGAATAAACTCATTCACGCTCAGTTTTAATCCCGTTTGACTGATATCCCCAGCCACAGAACCTTCTAAAGGAAGATCTTCCCTTCTTTGATACCCTACGGGCTCACTAAATGAAGAACGCGGATGTTTTCTTTTATTTTCCATGAATAGCATTCCTCTTTCAGGTAACAAAGCTTAAAACGCGCGGCTAGTATACCATAATACTTATCTGTGACAATAAGAAATAAAATGAGACTGTTATGAGACTGTTTATGCCGAAATGCGTAAGGAACGGTCGCGACCGTTCCTTACAAATAGATATTTCCACCCTGCGAAATGAACTCTTTCGACTTCTCCTGCAGGCCTTTTTCAGCAAATTCACGCACGTCCTGCGTAATTTTCATAGAACAGAAATGTGGACCACACATAGAACAGAAATGAGCGACCTTGGCCCCATCGGCTGGTAAGGTTTCATCATGATATTCTTCCGCCGTTTCAGGGTCTAGGGCTAAATGGAATTGATCCTTCCAACGAAATTCAAATCGAGCTTTTGAAAGGGCATTGTCCCACTCTCTGACTCCCGGATGGCCTTTGGCTAAATCGGCCGCATGAGCAGCAATCTTATAAGCAATGATACCGTCCTTAACATCTTTCTTATTGGGAAGACCTAAGTGTTCCTTGGGTGTCACATAACACAGCATCGCGGTTCCAAACCAGCCGATCATCGCCGCCCCAATCGCTGAGGTGATATGATCGTAACCGGGAGCCACATCCGTCGTCAAAGGCCCAAGGGTATAGAAAGGAGCCTCGTGACAAATCGTCAGTTGCTTTTCCATATTTTCTTTAATCATGTGCATGGGCACGTGACCAGGACCTTCAATCATCGTCTGAACGTCGTGTTTCCAGGCAATCTTGGTTAACTCCCCTAAGGTTTCAAGCTCAGCAAACTGAGCCTCATCATTGGCATCCGCAATGCTGCCCGGGCGAAGACCATCGCCTAAGGAGAACGACACGTCGTATTGCTTCATAATTTCACAGATGTCTTCAAAATGTGTATAAAGGAAACTTTCCTTATGATGAGCCAAACACCACTTGGCCATAATTGAACCACCCCGAGAGACAATTCCTGTCATACGTTTGGCCGTTAAAGGAATGTAACGCAACAGAACTCCCGAGTGCACCGTAAAATAATCCACTCCCTGCTCTGCCTGCTCAATTAAGGTGTCGCGATAAATTTCCCAGGTTAAATCCTCGGCCTTGCCATTGACCTTTTCTAACGCCTGATAAATAGGAACTGTTCCGATCGGCGCAGGAGAATTACGAAGAATCCATTCACGAGTTTCATGAATATTCTTCCCCGTCGATAAATCCATCACAGTATCTCCGCCCCAGCGAATAGACCAGGCCATCTTCTCGACCTCTTCAGCAATACTCGAAGAAATGGCCGAGTTACCAATGTTAGCGTTGATCTTAACTAAGAAGTTACGACCGATAATCATCGGTTCAATTTCAGGGTGATTAATATTGGCAGGAATAATCGCCCGACCACGAGCCACTTCATCACGGACAAACTCGGGTTTGCAATTCTCACGAATGGCAATATATTCCATCTCAGGGGTAATGATTCCCTGACGAGCATAATGCATCTGAGAGACATTCTTCCCCGACTTGGCACGTAAAGGTTTTCTCATGGAAGGAAAACGAATTGCAGAAACATCTAAATCAGATTCTCTTTCGCGACGATATGATGAAGTTGATTCAGAAAGAGTCTCCACATCGCCTCGACCTAGAATCCACGATTGTCTTAACGCAGGCAACCCTAAAGCAATGTTAACCTTAACCATTGGATCCGTATAGGGACCTGAGGTGTCATACAAACAAATCGGTTCATTTGCTGTGATGTTGCCTTTATAGTCGTGAGTATCAGAAAGATTAATCTGACGGAAAGGAACACGAATGTCTTTATAAATAATCCCAAATTTATAAATTTTAGAAGAGCCCGGCAGCGGTTTATAACTTAAATGATGGGCATCAGGCAGGCCTGCCTGTCCGGTAGGCAGGACTTCTTTTTTATCAACTAATGTTTGAGGAGTCATATATTCCTTTTAATTTGTCATTCTGAGCGGAGCGAAGAATCTTGCTTTAAGATCCTTCGTCTGTAAGACCCAGGATGACGATAAACATTCCGTTTATCGTCAACTAAACGAGGTGCCGCAACCGCAGCTGGACTTGGCATTAGGATTCTTATATTTAAATCCGCTTTCACGTAAGGTGTCGATGTAATCCACCTCCACACCCTTAATAAACTCAACGCTTTCCTGATTCACAATGACTGTTAAACCCTTCTGATCAAAGACAATATCATTCTCATAAGGGGTCTTTTGAAATTTCATTTCATAGGAAAGCCCGGCACACCCTCCGGTCGTCAGACCAAAACGCAAGGCATACCCTTCCTTACCTTCCTTGGCCATCATAGACCTAATCTTTTCGACGGCAGAATCTGTTAGTGTGATCAGAGGTGTTTGTGTATTCATAGGGGGAAATCATAACATAAGCCAAGTTTTTAAGCAATGACCACTCTTTAACGAGAAAGTCCCGCCACAACCCTTAGTTGGCTTTCTAATTTTTCATCCAACGGCCCGATCAGGCTGACGTTTAATCGTTGAGGATTAAGAATTTCATCGGCGACTCTTTTGATATCCGCCAGGGTTACTGCTTGGATTTTCTGAACAACTATCTCAGGCGTATTGATCTTATCGCGACTCATCAGTCCTGCACCCAGCCAAATCATGTGATCCATGGTGTCTTCAAGACCCAGGAGAAACTGACCTGAGAAGTAATCCTTACCTCGTTTCAATTCATCAGCGGTCACTCCCTGACGGGCGACCTTGCGTAGAACCTTCAGAATGACATCTAAAGCAGATTCAATCTTGCTATTATCCACTCCGGCACGGACCATAAAGACACCGGTATCGTCTAAACTCTTAAAGGAACTGCCAATCGAATACGCCAAACCCCTTTTTTCACGCACCTCATTGAACAGGCGACTCGACATATTACCGCCCAACATAATACTTAAAAGAGCCAGCACGTAATAATCTTTATGGTTGGTCTCGTAGCCCAAAAAACCTAAGGCTAGGTGCATCTGCTCTGTATCCTTGGTATAAAACCTTCCCGTCGGAGTATCCTGAGTCTTGCGGGCAGGAATATAGCGGTCTGGTTTATGACCCTTCAAATGAGCCAACTTCTTCGCGATCACATCCACCACCTCATCGTGCTTAATATCCCCGCACAAGGAGACGACCACATTATCGGGGACGTAGTAGTGCTGCTGAAAAGCTTTAAGATCCGCCTGCTTTAAATTCGACACCGTCTGACTTGTCCCTGCCAAACCTTCCCCGAGAGGATGATTAGGCCACAAGAGCTGCTCTAAGAGTTCCATGACGTAATACTGCGGTAGATCATGGTACATCTTGATCTCTTCTAAAATCACCGTGCGTTCTTTTTCCAAATCGCTCTTGGTGATCTGTGGGAAAAAACTAATGTCAGAGAGAATATCAAATGTTTTATTCAAATGTTTACGGGGAACCTTGGCATAGAAACAGGTTTCTTCCTCGCTGGTAAAGGCATTGAGACTACCCCCCACCCCTTCGACCTGCTGCTTAATCTGTTCACAGGAATAGTTGCGGCTACCCTTAAAAGCCAGGTGCTCCATGAAATGGGCAATGCCCTTGTTCTGGGAATTTTCATAACGACCACCGACGCCAAACCAAACCCCGACAGAAACACTGTCACGGACCTTCATGCGTTGGGTAATGATTCTTAACTTATTGTCGAGCGTGGTGAGTTTTCGCATACTACCTTGCTGCAGCTAAGGACTGAACGAACTTGGCCACTTTAGATACTAGATTTTTGTCGTTCGAATATTTCAGGATTTCTTTGACGATCGCACTGCCGACGATCACACCATCTGCCACCTTGGAAACTGACTTGACCTGTTCTGCCGTCGAAATTCCAAACCCCACACAGACAGGCTTGGTAATAAATGTCTTAATCTTCTTTAAATGCTTAAAGGTCGTGACAGGGGTCGCCTGACGGGCTCCGGTGACACCCGTGATTGAAACATAATAAATAAACCCGGAAGACGCATCCGCAATCTGTTTGGCCCGCTCATCGCTGGTGGTTGGCGCAATGAAAAATACCGTCGATAAATCCGCCTTCTTGGCTGCGGTAGTTAAAACGTGCGCTTCCGTCACCGGCAGATCAGGAATGATGATCCCGTCCACGCCACAGGCCTTAGCATCCTTGACAAATTTCTCATCACCGTAATGAAAAATAATATTGGTATACGTCATCAGGGCGATAGGAATCTGCGTTTGGGTACGAAGACTTTTAACCAAATCCAAAACCTTGGTTAAGGATGTCCCCTTCTGCAAGGCTCGCATCGAGGAGGCCTGAATGGTTGGGCCATCGGCCATAGGATCAGAAAATGGCACACCCAATTCAATGATATCCACGCCTGCCTTTTCAAAAGCCAACACCAGATCGTGCGTCGTCTTTAAATCAGGATCACCGGCGGTGATAAAGGCAATAAAAGCCTTCTTCTTTTGCTCACGTAAACTCTTAAATGTTAGGTCTATTCTATTCATAATATGTACCACGGGTCCTGTCCTCGGGTATCCCCATTCGTCCTCACTTCGTTGCGGGCGACTGTGGATGCCCCTCCCTCGGCCACCCGCTGCAAGCTAAACAAATTTCGAAATCTGATTCATATCTTTATCGCCACGACCAGAGAGACAGACAATTACAGAAGCCTTGCCTTTGACGCGACGAGCTAATTTTTCTAAATAGGCGATGGCATGAGAAGTTTCCAGAGCTGGAATAATACCTTCCATGCGGGATAACAATTTTAACGCAGCAACAGCTTCTTGATCGTCGATAGAAACGTACTCGGCGCGACCGCTTTGTTGATAATAAGAATGCTCAGGTCCGACACCCGGATAATCCAAACCTGCCGCCACCGAATGAGCAATCTGCACCTGTCCATCCTTATCCTGTAACAACATGCTCTTGCTGCCATGCAGGACACCCACTTCTCCCTTAGTCAGGGTCGCCGAATGAGCATGCGTGTTAACCCCATGACCCGCAGCCTCCACCCCGATCATCTTGACGGAAGAATCGTTATAAAAAGCATGAAACAACCCCATGGCATTGCTGCCGCCACCGACGCAGGCGAGTAAATAATCCGGCAATTTCTTTTCTTTAGCGAGGAACTGGCTACGAGCTTCCTTACCGATAATCGATTGAAAGGTACGCACCATCACCGGATAGGGATGAAAACCAGCGACGGATCCGATAATATAAAAGGTATCATGCACATTGGTCACCCAATCACGCACCGCTTCGTTCATCGCATCCTTCAAAGTCTTTGATCCACTTTCCACAGGCCGAACTTCAGCGCCCATCAACTTCATACGCACTACGTTCAACGACTGACGCTTGACGTCTTCGGCTCCCATGTAAATGACACACTTAAGACCAAACAAAGCTGCCGCTGTCGCCGTAGCAACGCCGTGCTGACCAGCTCCTGTCTCGGCGATGATTCTTGTCTTTCCCATCCGACGAGCGACAATGATCTGTCCCAAGGTATTGTTAATCTTATGAGCGCCTGTATGTAACAAATCTTCGCGTTTCAAATAAACATTAAGAGTCTTTAAATGAGCGCTCAAACGTTTGGCATGATAAAGATTCGTCGGACGACCAGCATACTCTTTGAGGTAGTAATCAAATTCCTTCTGAAAAGTCTTATCCTTCTTAATCTTCTGGAATTCTTTTTCTAAATCAATCAGGAGCCCCATCAGGGTTTCTGGAGCGTAACAGCCTCCGAATTCACCGTAATGACCTGACTTGTCTGGGAGTTGTTGTTTTTTAATTTTCATATCCTGTCATGACCATCACTGTATTGGCCATTCCTATGGCGCTACTGATGCGAAGTGGTAATTTCTTGTCGGAAGCATCGAACCAAAGCTTATACTTAGCCGGATCGCTTTCCATATAAAACGCCCTGTAGTTCTGACCTGCAATATTATTTAAATCAACCTGCCGCTTTAACTGAATCGTAATATCCTTCGTCGGCAGATGTACATCAAAACGTTCGTTCATCTTAAAGGCCCCCGATTGACGATAGCGGTAGATGAATGCGTAAATATTATCCATTCCCCCTGCTTTGTCAATGGTTTGTTCAATCCTCTTACCAGCGGCGTCCTTGAAAATCTTGACGCTGCCTTGAGAATAGCGCTCGTTAATCTTTTCCTTATTGCCAAAAATATCCAAATCTCTCTCCACCGCTAATGGCTTAAAGGTCAGAGGATTTAAATAAATCTTTTCTTCGTCGAAAAACGTTAATCCTTTGGATTGAAAGACGATGAGGAGAGCTTTCTGATTCTCATACGCCTTTTCGCCGACAAAGGTCAAGGTAGCTTCCCCCACCTTCACCCCCATCTGAAGAACATTATAGGTAATCTTCTCGCCGGGTTTAAAGGCTTGAGCAAGAACAGTAGAACTTGCTCCAACCACGCAAAGCATACAAATTAAGAACTTCTTTAACATTAGCGTCGTATTCCTTCAAATAAACTTCTAAAACCTTAGCCCCATCGTAGAGTGTCTTGATGACAGCATACTCGTCGTTGGCATGAATAACACCGTGGGCGCCCCAACCGGTGGAAAAGGCAGGAATCCCATAATCTTGAAAAAAGGTAATTACTGTTGCCCCCTGGCTACCCACCAACTTCGCTTCAACGCCCATCTTCTTGCAAACATCGACGTAGGTCTTTACAAAGGGATGTTTGGGATCCAGCTGATACGGCTTTTGGGTATCATCAATCACCACCTTAAAGTTCTTAGTTTCCTTGGCAATGATCCCTTCGACTTCCTTAAGAACACCTTGGGCGGTCATGCCGGGCAGAAAGCGAATATCCAAAGCAAACTCACAAAAATCAGCCACCATATTCACCTTGTCCCCGCCATGAATCGTTCCGATATTCTTCGTCGGTGGAACAAGTAAGGAATGCTTCTTAAATTTAAACTGATGACTGATTAGTCGATTGATCACCCGAGCGGCAATCTCAATCGCATTAATCCCCCGCCAATTGTAAGCGCCGTGGGCCTTCTTTCCAAAAATCTGAACCCGGCAGTGAAACAAACCTTTTTGAGCAATGACGCAATCAAACTCCTCGGAATCCGTAATCATGGCGACCTTAGGACGAAGAGCTCCTCGCTCCAACAAAGGACGAATGCCCTGATGACTACCTGTTTCTTCGTCGACCGTGGCTGCAAAGATCACATCTCGCTTGAGCTTCACCCCATCTTCCACCATCGAGCGCAACGCCTCCATCCCGACCGCCGCATTGCCCTTATCATCACTGGCGCCACGACCGTAGATACGCCCCTTAGAGATCTCTCCGCCGGTGGGATTAAACTTCCAACCTGTTCCAAAAGGAACCGTATCAATGTGCGGTGTAATTAATATGGCTTCTGCAGCCGCCTTCTTACGAGGCCAGGTTCCTTTGAGAGTGGCAATGACATTCGGACGATTCTTGGCATAACTAATCATCTTGACATCCAACCCTAAGGAACGCATATCCCGCTCGATAAACTGAGCCACTTCCAACTCATTGCCCGGAGGATTGACGGAATTAAACTGCAGTAATTTTTGTGTTAATTTAATAAGTCTGTCTTTTTGGACCATATCTATCTCCCTGTACGGGCACGGCATGCCGTGCCCCTACCCCAATATATCTCTGGCTCTTAACTCGCCTTCAATCTTCTTAAAATCATCATAATCAATAAAGGTGATCTCAGGTCGTTCATGCGAAATCTTCTGCATCTTAGGCAGGTGATCTTTCAAATGCATAAAACCAATATATTTGAACTTATTTTTGCAGGACGGACACTCAAGCGCGTCTAATTTAATATCAATTTCCTTACAATGACTGCAGCTACCCGACAAAGCCGCATACAACAGCGTATGCGCCTTCATCTCATCAAAGTAGAACTTCTTATAAATGCGGATATATCGTTCGCTAGACATGGGTGGCATTATAACCAAAAGAAGAGAAATTCACGAGGTTTTCTTGAAATATGACAAAAAAAGAAGCCGTAAGAGTCATCTTATTTTGTGTGTGTCTAATGTGCCCCCGACGAATCTGTGGGCCCTTGACTAGTGATGACTGGCCTTCGGCTTTCTATAATGAATATAGCATCCCATGGAGTGAAATGCAAATTTAGAGATAAAATTTATCTCGTCGACAAATCAACTATTTTCGATTGAATAGCCGAATAATTCTTCTGGCTGGAAATCAGATAATATTCGTTTAATTCCCAGGGTTTAGGCGATCGCTGAAACAGATTGGCATGAACGGAGCTCATCACCTGACCTGTTTTAACCGAACGGAAATCCAGACCGGCCTTCTGGGCAATGGGCCAGCTGCCGGCAAAATCCCACAGGCTGCTCTTCATGAAGCACCCTACCCCACGACCAATGGAAGGCCAACACAGGTTCACCACGGCACAAGCGTTGATCATGATGTGAAAATCCTTATCCTTCCATCCATACTTGTTAAAGAAGGTGTCATTGCAAAAGAAGATGGATTTCGGCGACAGCGTTTCTTCGACGGGAACAATCTTGATTCGAGTATGCTTGGGGGTAAAAGCATTTTGGACGTAATAGGCGTTCTTCCCATCACAATAAAACAACTCTCTAAGAACAGGAAAATAAACCACTCCCAACAAGGGTTTCAAATCCTTAAGCAATCCGAAAGAAATCCCGAACATCGGCATCCGATTGGCATACAGGCGGGTGCCGTCGATAGGATCGATCGCCCACAAATAGGATGTCTGATCCAGACGCTTCTGATCCAGATACTCTTCGATGAGAGGATCCTCCTCGTCAATTAACAGATGCGCAGGGTCTTTGAGTGTCTTAGCCAGCGCCTCATGACAAAGCTTGGATATTTTCTTGTCGGCCAAGGTAATGACGCTGGCATCCTTTTAAAGACGGAGCACTTTGATCTAGATATTTAATCGCAATCTTGCCGGCCGAAGAGGCCATCGCAAACATCAGATCCAGATATTTCTCAGCGTTAGTATTCTTCAATGATCCCACGTCTTTAAGACTTCCATTTAATAGAACAACCCATGGACGGCATTTGCTTGACGTCGATAGGACGACCGGCCGCCATATTGTTCAAAGCTTCCTTCAACTCCTCACGACTTACCTTCTCTTCGTCCTTCCAATTATCGTCAATACGACCATGATAAACCAACTTCAATTCTTTATTAAACAAATAGATATCCGGTGTGCATTGAGCGCGAAAAGCATCCGCGGTCTTTTGAGTTTCATCGACCAGATAAGGAAACCCGATCCCTAATTCCTTCACCTTCAGAACCATCTTATCAGGGGCATCGTCGGGGAAATCAGGATTAATGTTAGGGTTGATAGCCACCGTATTGACCCTCATCCCCAGGGCATATTTCGCCAACTGTAGCACGCGAGGCCAGACGGCAATGGCATAAGGACAATGATTACAGGTAAAGACGACGAGCAGCCCTCTATCTCCGGCTAACTCCTTAGATTGATAGGATTTACCAAACGCATCCTTCAGCTCGAACTCCGGCATGGTTGTCCCGATGGGGATCTTGATCGACTCTAATAAAGCCATTGGATTACCTCCGACAATTGTGTACAATGTTTTTTCATCAACAACAACGCAACGCATTATAAAGGCACGGTCCCCTATGTCAAGCAACAGTCCTTTAAGAATCCAGCAATATGAAATCGGTCCACTGAATAACTTTCTCTATCTTCTCGGCGATGAAGACACCAAGGAAATGGCCATTGTTGATCCCGCCTGGGATGTGCCCTTTCTCTGCGAGGAAGCCAAGAAACTTGGATTTACCATCACCAAGGTCTTTCTAACCCATACTCACCCTGATCACGTCAACGGACTTGATGAACTTCTGGGGCGTCATAATGTCCCTGTTTATATTTCGAAACATGAGCCTCTATTTTTGCGAAAGAATCTAAAAAACTTAGTTGATGTGAACGATAAGGAACAACTCAAGATTGGGAATATCACCTTCGATGTCATCCACACCCCCGGCCATACCCCAGGGGGACAATGCTTCCTGTCCCAGGGACATCTATTCTCTGGAGACACCTTATTTATCGACGGATGCGGCCGCTGCGACCTGCCCGGCGGAGACGCCAGCGTGATGTATCAAAGCCTCAGGAAGCTCATGACACTCCCTGATGCCACCATCATCCACTCCGGCCACAACTACGGCCCTGTCCCTACCGATACCATGGGAAATCAAAAACGCACCAACCCTTATTTACAAGCCAACAGTTTGCATGAGTTTCTAGGAGAGAGAATGGGGTAAGACATTCATCCGTGTAATGAATACGTTTCTTCATAAATTCACCTTGGATCAATGATGGAGCGTTTCAAATGCTGCGGGGGACGCACTGGATAATAAACCTGGTATAGAAAGGTCTTCATCAATTAAAGACCAATGGATGCCGTAGCCTGAGGGAGATATCTCAAATGCTTTACGCTGAGCAGCAGATGCTCGCCACAAACGAAGAGATAAGTTCTTTAAATTAAAAGTATATTTCTTTCCGTCTATTTTAATAGTCATTTGATTGTCACTAAATAGAATGTCACTGACTTTATGAAGTTTATTCATGTTTCCCCTCCCTATGAATTGCATCCCAACGCTCGACAATATAATCAAAATGATCAAATATAATCTTTCGTATCTCTCTTTTATCTCTGACTTTTAAACCAAACGCATATGCTTCTTCAATATCATAGTACTTAACTTTAATCCAGAACTTACATTCCATTCCTGCTTTTTTAGCATGGATATGAGGAGGTTCCTGAGACTCATTGGTATAAAAGAACAATCTCCATCCCATTATTTCTAAAATTGTTGGCATTAAATCTCCCTCACTTTCAGTACTAAAATAATACCATACAATTACTTTGTATCAACTTCTTTGCTTGACTGAAAAGGCCGCTGGAAATTCCAACGGCCTTTGAAATGCTTGATCTGTTCCTACAATTAAACCTTCGCCAACTGCTCCGGCTGCTTGGCGGCATTTCGCAATTCTGCTAACAGAGGAACATCCATGGCAGATTTGATGTCCAGAATGACAGGAATCAACCCATCTAATTTGATATTCTCCAAATTCTGCTGAGAAATCGGAAGCGGAACTCCCTTGCCATCCCGCTTAATTTGCAGATTCAAGTTAGCGGCATTAAAATCGATACCACCAAGATGCTCTTCATTAGATATCAGAGCTTTATCTTTGAGCCCATTTTCAAACTCAGTATTTTCCCAAGAAATATCTGCATTGATGTACGTCTTTCTGAGTTCATCAATTTCTTCTTTATGTAACCCCTTTTTATAATACTTCTTGGCCAAGATATGCCATACCCATTTTCGTGGGTTAGTATCACGGATATCTCGATGCTTTGCGATATAATTCTTTAAAGCCTTAAAAGTTGAACTTGTTAAAAGACCTTGGAATACCCCTGAATTAAGAACCGTATTAGGATCTTCCCCAGCCATAACAGGAAAAAGCATGACTTGACTGAAAGTAAAACTCTTAACAGCTGAGCTCTGCCCCTCAGAATAAACTATAGGATTCTCATTGTCTTCAGGATCATCCGCCAAAATACGGCTAGTGACTAAAGTCCCTGCAGCCCCAGCTATCTTGCCTATAAAATTTCTTCGAGTTAAAGTAGCATCTCCATCCCCCATCATCGCCTCATCCCCCTTACCACCACGCCTTGCTTCTTGCAAATCTGCCAAAGCTTGGCTGGCCAAGGAGACGACACTATTTACCCATCCAGAAATCTTCTTTTGTTGATCAGAAGTTAAACCTTTCACATCTTTTTCTATTTGATATTGCAGTGTTTCTCGATCCACAATAATTCCAAAGAAAGCTAAGGCGGTCACGACGCTTTCTTTAAAATCAGCATCCCGCTTAAGCTCTTCTTGTTTGATATAGGTTCTCATAATCTTCTCAACAACAAAACTTCCCGCCGCTGTAGATTCATCCTTAGCTACCGTTAAAACAGCATTTGTTCCAAACATATTTAATTGTTGAGCCCACCCCTTTAATATTCCGCCATCATTTCCATACACACCCGCAGCGTTACTGGCGACATCTAAAATCTGAGCCGCCATCAACCTAGTTGCCGGTTGAGCATTTTCATCATTCTTAAGTTGAACAATCAGCTGACTCAAGCCATCCGTTAAAAGAACGTTCTTGCTATTGTTTATATATTTTCTAAGTTCTGCAATAATAGCCTCTAACTTCTCTTTTTCCTGCCCCGTAAAGGTCAACCCACTAGTCTCACTAATCAATCGATCCCTCTCAATCATCAGAACCTCTCTAAGTGCAGTATCGATCGTCATTGCAGAGTCTCTTATACTTTCTAATGTCCTTTTAAATTCATTCTTAATTCTATCTTGATCTTGCAAACCTTTCTTTTGTAAATCCTCCTTCGCTTTCTCAAAGGCCTTTTTCAGATCATTACGCTCCTTCTGAAACTTTCCGAGAAATAATTCTTCATTTCCGAGATAACCTATTTCATCTTCTAAATTTGTTATTTTTAATTCCAAACCTTTTCCCACAATAACTAACCCTCTCGTTATAACTGTACTTAAAACTACAGGAAGCCCAGCCTTCCAAGTTACTCTTGGGGTTTCCCACGATACTTGTGAAGTTCTTCCCAAAGGTACAAATTGAATCCTTGAGTTACCAACCGTCATCGATGGTTCATCCAAATTTATACTATTAAGACTTTTTTCTAGAGAACGTCTGACCGTGTCTTGATCAATATATTTAGCGACAGAATTTCTAGCCTCCTTTAAAGCTTTTCCCATTTCTTTAATTGGAGACCCTTCTTCTCCCTCTGCATATTGGATTTGATTATATAAAAATGACAACGCAGACACTTCTAAGTTACCCTTTAGTCTTATGCTTTCTAATAAGGTCTTCTTTATCATCTTAGCCAACCCTAAATACCTATCCCTCTCTTGAATCGTCATCGCCTGATCCACAGCCAAACTCTTTTGAACTTTCTCAGGAAGAGCCTTAACCTCTTCTCTACTTAAATGGATAAGCTGTCCATCTTTTCCAACCTTACCTACAAACATAGAGGCTTTATTATCTGCTAAGTATGAAACATATAGCACAGCTTCTTGGCCTTCGCCGTTAATTGTAAATCCAACCACGTTTGTCACCTTAAACAGCTTCTTACCAATGGCAAAATCTAACACCCCATCTCCTGTCACACGATTAGCAAAGCCAATTTCAGGACGCTTTTCTTTCTCGGGGGCAGCCACAATTTGGTCATCAATATCAAAAGCTTTCATAATCTTTGTTGAATTATTAACGGAAAAAACAATGCCCGCTAAACCTTCTTTAACCTTTTGAACATTGAAACTTGTTGTGACCTTATCACTTTTATCATTGAAGGTTCCTTGAACAATAAAATCTCCATTTTTTGTCCTGATCACAAATGTATTTGAATTAATATAAAACAAATTCTTCTCGACCGTGTCATGATCCTCCTGTCTCCCAAACTGATTATCGTAATATATCAATTCCTTATTATCTAACTCAACTTGAATACTTCCTCCATCACGCCTCATGTCTGCATCAAGATTTCCAAAAGCAAATTTTCTATTAGGCCCACGATCTCGATCTGCATAGTAAATATGATAAAGCAAGGAAGCAATACTCCCCACCTTCTCATGAGAATCTACTTTGAATTTAGACTCATCAATAGAAGTTCTGCTATTTATAGGAGGCAAATCTACTACATCCGCAATCGGAGGTGGATTCTTATCTTCAACCTTTAATACTCCTCCATGGAACAATAAGAGCCCGGCAGCCAAACCAAAACCACCAAAACTAAGAAACACCCATCTAGCCGTCATCGCCGCATCAAAAGACACCGCGACTACTCGTTTACCATCTTGGGCCGGCCCTGCTTTAAACCGCATTAAATCTATACTCTTGACT
>JADFYF010000069.1 GCA_015233165.1 Candidatus Omnitrophota bacterium | reverse complement strand
TCTGGTTTTGCGATGACGCAGTTATTGAAGTTTGATGAGGTTAAAAAATTAGAGTTTGAAGCGATTGCCAAGTCTTCGACCGAAACGACATTATTCCTTCTTCATCTTTGCGATAGAGAGTTGTTTGGCTTGGTGGGTGCGGATAAGCGGAAAGTAATAATGGATGGGGTCTTAGAAGGTATTGAAAAGAAACTTGAAGCACATGACGATAAGGTTTTGAAACAGTTGTACGGTGAACAAACTAAGGAAAACTTAGCCAAACATTTCAAGTATTTATCTACAGTGGCGTTTTCTGTTGGTTTTCATGAAGCATATAAATCATCGTCGTTTCAATATCCGAATGCCCCAGCAGGTGCTTAATTGTCGCCAAGTCCACCCCCTTCATCACCAAATGAGAAGCAAAGGTATGCCGGAGAATATGGATTGTCGTCACTTCAGGAAATCCGCACCGCTTCGTCAATGTCATAAAGCGGCTTCGCAGACAATTGCTCGGGATTTTCCTGCCCCGCCTGTTTGGGAAGACCAGTCTGTTATCCCCCGTTCTCTGCCTCTGCTCTTGAAGCAGTTGGAATAGTGGGTCATTTATCGGTATCTCCCTCTCGTTCGTCTTGGGTATCCAGTCGGCTTTTACCCTGATTTTTATTCTCCGTCGGTCAAAGTCAACGTCTGTCCACTCAAGGTTCTCAAGTTCGCCCTTTCTCATGCCCGTGTTCAGAAAAGTAAAGAATACGGGGCGTAAAAACTCATCTGAGGCTGATAGCAACTTCTGACACTGCACTTCTGTTAAAAATTGAGGTGGATTCTCGGTGGGTATGCGAAGTTTTCCGACGCCGTTCATGGGGTTCTTTCTGACATAGCCCCATTGGACTGCTAAACGGAACATCATCTTAATGACGATAAGTTCAGAATTGATGGTTCTATTGCACGCACCTTCCCCCTTGCGAAAGGCTTTGAAGCCCTCGAATACACGGGGAGTAAAATCTGATGCCTTACTTAATACTCTTGATTGTTTTGATAAGAAACGATTGAAATTGTCGAGGATAGAGCGATAACGATTGCGGGTGTTCGGTGCAAGGTTTGTCTGGCAATACGAGCGGTAATCTTGCAGAAGGTTCTTATAAAGACCACCCTGATACTCGGCAGTCAGTTCGCCCTTCGCTAATGATACTTCAATCTCTCTGAGGGCTATTTCAGCGGCTTTAAGGGAAAGTCCGATGGTTTTACGAACCCGTTGCCCTGCTATGCGGTAGTCTATGAAGTAACACTGCCCCTGCTTCCGTAACGTTGCCATACCCTGCTCCGAGGCATGTCCATCTTAATTTGGGCATTAAAATGGGCATTAGCCATTAAGCAGTCTATTGCAAAGTTTGTAAGTCACGTCCTTAGAGCAGGTTCCGCAACTCATGACGAAAGATGGTGGAGGTGCCGGGAATTGAACCCGGGTCCTTGAAGGTCGAAACTTAAGCATCTACGTGTGTAGTTGATATTTTAATCTCATTCCGCCATCCTATACCAACAAAAGTCTGACAGAACCAGCCCTCTAAGATCTCATCCCGCCACCGAGAACATTTGGCGGGACCAGCCTGCTAGTGTCATTCTATCCCGCCCGCAGACATGACAGGTAGAACGGCTTAGTTACTGTGTAACTAAGGCTTAGACAGCCATTCCGAATGCAACTGGAGCGACAACTGTACCCATAGGGGCAACAGGTGTCATTGCTACAGCGCGTTCGAAATCGCTGAAACGTAACGTTTGATCGTTAGCATTTAATTTGTACTTGGATTTTTGACGAGGCCAACCAAGCTTCCCCGACACGCGACCTAAATCTGAGCAATGCAAGTCGAAACCAATCACCCCCTATATAAAGAACGAAGTATCCCCGAAAGGGTTGATGCAATTATACGTCGGATATATCTAATATGCAAATTTTATAAATCCGCTTAAAGAGCCCTTTCATCCGAAGATCTCTCTTGAAAAACCCTGTTGATAATGACGGGATCCCAACCATGAAGAACTAACTCTTTCTTCAGTGTTTCTAGCTGATCCTTACTCTTTAAAGCACAAATTTCTTTGAGCAGCTGGTAGTTAAACTGTTGCTGAGGACTGAAAATATCCCTCCAAGGTCTTTCTATGTCTGAATGGTTAAACTTTAAAGCCACCCAAGAAAAAATAAAAGGCAACCCCAGAATAAAAAGACAACTAATGAAATCAAAAGACAGGTGAGGATTGATCAAATACTGTAGACTTGCACGAAAAGCATCGATCAGAAAATGGATAACAATAACCGTCACCAGACCAAAACGTAAATAAACAAAACCTAGGATAATCCCTAAACATGTCACCTCTAATCCCCTAAACCACATAGGAAAAACTTCATAACCTGTATGCCCCATCCCCCACATCAAGGCACTGATCAATACTGCCCCCCAATTATTTAATCCAAGACGTTTAAATAAATGAATAGCAAATAACCGAAATAAAATCTCTTCCGTAATCGCCGCCTGAAATCCAAAAACAAAGGCACTCAAGGCTGGAACAATAGCTGTCGAAGAGTTTGCCAGCCACGACAATTCATCCCATACTCCCCAATATTTATATCCCAACCCAAATAGGATTGCCTGAATCGCCAGAAGAATAGGAGCCATTAAATAACCCATCCAAATTTGACGAGAAACCGTAACAGAAAAGAATGATGACAGAATCGAGCTTAAAAATCCTTGTGACTTTTCTTGAGGACTATTTTCATAACGCAACGATTCTCCAGACAATCCAGGAAGAATAAACACAAGAGCTGTAAAGAATATCCCAAGACATCCTCCCACAAGACTTCTAAACATGTATTCCGATAACGATTGGGTTGTTGAATATCCAAAAAAATAATGCTGGTAGGAGTTTAAAATATCAAAGAAAACAATGCTAAGGAAAATAGCAACCCCTAACGATATGTAGAAACGTTTAACTACTCCTGGAACAACATATCTTCGACGATTAACAAGCAGCATAATAGCCGCAGTCAGAAGGATCAAATATAACACTTGAGATACAAGCATTAAATTCTCTCCTGTTTGTTTAAGCTTATCGATAGAACGGTTAAAACCATCCGGGATGGTTAACTGATTCTTATTAAAATAAAGAACGCTCTGACCAGAAATCCCGACGAACATCAACAGTTTTGCCTTCCCTCCCTGATGCTGAAGATCCCAGGGAATATCAACACCCTTATCTTCCCAACTCAATAAATAATCAACCCGGTTTTCTTTTTTCTCCACATTCGAAGCATGCAGAACATATTGCTGCGGGAAAGAAACCTTGTTATTGCTTATAAAATGAACAGCACTCTCACGAGCCTCATCTGCTTCTGCAAATGGTAGCCTGGCAGCCTCATCAATAAAGTGTGTAAAGCTAATCACCTGCCCCGTCTTGGAAGACACGATAACCTTAAACTCCTCCTTTTGATTCTCTTTGAAAAACCTCACCTTCCAATAAAACAAATCCACATCATACTTCTTTATGAACTCTTTGGATCCGGCCACTCCCAAGTTCTTTTGCAAGTATCGATCGGCACCATCGTCCATTGAAAAAATAATAGCCCGTTGATACCCGTCTGTATTGATTGCAAACTCTTGCTTTAAATAAGAATCGGCAATACTCATCGCCTGCTCTCGATTAACAGAAACATCGATGATTTGAAAACGAGGTAATGCCACAATAATCCAAATAAAAACACCACTAATAGCCAGGAGAGATGCGATAAACCAATGAAGTGGTTTAATGGGGGACATAATTAATTTCGCTTGTGTTTCATGGCACGGTCAATTTCCCGTTTGATCCCAGCCTTCTTGATATCTTCGCGTTTGTCATGAGTCTTTTTACCGACGCCAATGGCCAGTTCGACCTTCACAAATCCGCGAGCGTTGAAATACAACTTAGTGGGAACTAATGTGAGACTTTTACCTGCCATCTGCGCTTCTAAACGCACAATTTCTTTTTTATGCAAAAGCAACTTGCGGGTGCGCATAGGTTCTTCATTGTTATAGCTGGCCTGCTCATACGGATTGATGTGCAGATTGTAAAGCAGCACCGCTCCCTTATCCACACGGGCAAAGCTATCCGAGAAAGAGGCTTGAGCATTACGTAAGGATTTAACCTCCGGACCAATGAGCTCAATTCCGCACTCAAACTTGTCGAGCAAATTAAAATTGTGATACGCCTTCTTATTGGTCGCAATAACTTTGACAGCCATCAATAACCTCCGCCATATAATCCCAGAAATAAGGGAATCGTCAAGGCGCATAACACATGCGTCACAAAGATCGTCTGATTAATAAGGTTCTGATGCGGATTATCATTATGACGAGCAATGATCGACAGAGTGATCGATGTCGGCATGCACGACTGTACCATCAAAATAAAAGCCCACATTCCCCCCATATGCGTCACCCTCAAGAAAATCAAAGCCAGAACAGGAAGAATAAATAATTTAATTAAAACGGCTCCTGTGATATTCTTCCATTGAATTTTCTTAAAATGTGTCAACGCCAGGTTACCGCCAATCGTCAACATCGCAATCGCCAACGCACTATCCCCCATCACCCTGATCGGCTTTAGCACTGTCTCAGGGAAAATATTCTTAGCTCCTAAAAGGACCAAGATGAATGCTGCCATCATACTGAGAATAGGAGGATTAATAAAACTTTTTAAGCTCACCTTGGCCTTCTTACGATCAGACAGCAGCCAAGCCCCCAGCGACCACAAACACAGATCAAAACCAATAATCGTTAAAATCACATAAGAGTAAAGTTCCTGAGTCTTGTCCGCCAAAGGCAGCATGGTCACTAGTAATAATGGAATATACCCCGCATTATGAAACCCACCAATCGCCGCCCATTCATGAGATTCTTTTTTCTTGAAGAGCAAGGCTGCCCCACTGGCAATCAATACCCCCGTCAGACACAAAGATAAATTTATTAAAGGATAGGCCCACCAATGAGACTGTGTGGAAGGGTTAAAATTATGAATAATCTGATAAAAAATATAAAAAGGAAAACTGATATTCACGCTTAACCAAGATAGTAACTTTAACCCCGAATCATCGACGATCTTACGACGAACCAAGAAGAATCCCACTGAACACAAAACAAAAATCTGGGCGATGGCGATAGACACTGTTTGAAAAGATAAAGATGACATGGGCTAAAGTATACTCGAAGAGCTATGGAGTCTCAATGGGAATCCCCAGAAACCCTTTCAAATTGGTCAGAGGTTGAATATCAACAATCACCGGAACAAATCCAGGAGCGTTTTGGAATTGAGCTAATTGTGCCTTATCCAGATGAAATTGAATACCCTCTCCAGACATTTGAACCTGCAAAGCCTTATCGGAGGTTAAATCAATACCTCCTCGGTTTGATGCTGATGTAACCGCTACGGAATGTTCCCCATATTTTCTTAGAAATTCTTCTCTATTGAACTCTTTTAATTTCTCAGCATCCTTCTTCACATCCCTTAAAATCTTATTGGGATTACGAAGAGGCTCGACAATATTCCTATTATTCATTTTGTTTTTAATACCAGCATACTCATCTAAAACGCTCTCCCATCCCTTATTTGCTATTCTTAATCGAGACGAAGCTCCTTCTAATATAATTTCGTTGTTCTTTAATTTTCTTTGATACAAATCAATCTTATTGGCCATTGGCATGACCATGTTCTTCATTTTAATTCTTAATTCATTAATTCTGATTGGCAAATCTTCTTGGCCTGTGTTTTTAAATTCCTTCTTATAAGACGTTATGATGTCGAAAATCTTGTCATATTCTTTTTGATCATTCTCTATATCTTTTTTCAAGTTTAAACAATCTTCTTCTTTGGCATCCATAAGCTCCTCAGCAGCAGCCTGAGCTTTTTTATTAAATATTTGCACTTCTTTTATTAAAGAGTTCTCTAATCTCACGATTTTATTTCTTTTATCAATTTCGTTCTCGCTATCCATATACTGATAAAGACCACCAAATAAAGCAATAAGAACAGCTGCTGACACAAAACTTCTCATCGCATGATCTTGTCCTTCTTGAATTCTTTCTTGTCTTTTAAAACTTAATTCCTTTTTTATTTCTGCTCTATTAGCAGCAGAAGCACTTATATAATGCAGCAAATTCTTTCCGCTCTTGACCTCTCGAATTTCTTTCAAATTAACAATAACCCCCGTCTCATGATTATTTCGATCCTTCAAATAAATAATCAATCCTAATTGGGCATCTTCCTCCAAAGATACTTGATATTTCTCATTGGCAATTAAGTTCATAATACAAACCGTATTATTCTTCCAAGGAGAGAGAGTCATATTACCCGAGGTCGAAACTGTCAGCCTATTAGCCCTCTGATTGAACCTCAAAAGCATCTCATCTCGTCTTCCTTCCTTGTCTCTACTCAAAATCATCACCTTTACCAACTCCTCCTTAGTGGCCTCTTCCCTCAAAAGCCTTCTAATTTCTTCCCGATTCCCTGCTTTAGCCATACTATAAGGAATGTAATGCTTCTTACTACCCGACTGAATATCTTCTACGTTAATTGCAATACCTGTTTCGCCATCCTTGAAATTTTTAAAATATAGAATCACTCCCAAATCATCCCGACTCTCAATTGAAACAATGTACTTACTATCCACAGAGAAATCATCGATAAAAATCATATTATTTGTTTCAGGAGTAACTGTAAACTTGCCTGATTTCGTCGATCTTATCTCATAGGACTGGCGGTTAAATGAATCCATAAGCTCATTGGCATTTGAGTTCCCCTCCTTAATAGCCATGATCACCTGACTTAATTCCTCTTTTACCTGTCCCCCCATCTGGTTGATCATTGCGTTATCCGTATCCACATCTGCCATCAAAATCTGTTCCTGATAAGGGCGGGTCAGATTATAAAGATCAACCAATTGCTTTGTGACCGACGGAGAATACCCCATCAAATAGGCATATTGATCCAAGTCTAATCTTCGTTGTAAACTTTTTCTTTTGAGATATTGATAAAGGTACTTCATTCTGCCCTCAAATCTTTCCAAAGAAAGAACCTTTGTCTTTGTCCGTTGCAGAATATTTCGAACCTTCTCAATATCTCCCTCACTAAACCTCATATCCTTCAAGGACCTCTCAAGAGCTGGGTCGAAATAAATCTTTCCGTTACCCATTTTGAACCACCATACCTCTCCACTAGGCTTTAGAGCATTGTTATTATTCTCTAAAATCTTATAAATCTGCTTAGCCTTCCGAGGCCCAAACTCTGCAAAACTCTCTTGCGTAATAAATCCAATTCCCAGAATCCCTTCGTATCGATTCAGCAAGAATCTCTGTTCCTTAGGAGTTAGGCTATATCTCTTTTGAATCAACGGATCCTTCAGATCTTTAATCAGCGCCATGATTTCCTTTTTTAAATTCGCATTCGTCCACGCCAAGACTCTCCATTGAACCCCTATCTGAGACAGATACTCTGGATAAACTTTTTCCCAATGCTCTTCTGTCATCATTAATCTCTGAGGGCCACGATCTAAACTGGATAAAAAATCTTCTTCATACCCCTGAAGAGGCCTTACAGAAGCATACGAATCCAACCAAGTGAATCCCTTAGAAGAGATAATTGCACTGACATTGCCATGATGATAATAAAACTCCAGATCTCCCAAAGAAGGTAAAACCACCCCGGCAGGATGGGTATGAATATCCAAAAGAATTCGCCCTTCGGCCACCAATCGATTCACCTGATCCACATAAACCTTTTCCAAGATTCCAGAGTAAAGCACCCAGGATTTCCCATCCACATAATCCAGACCAACCTCAAACGGAAGATCTGATAATTGCTTTAACTCATCTAAATGTTCTTCTAATTGAAACCTATCCAGAACCCAAACTTCCTGTTTTAAATCCGTCTTAGCTTTAAGATGTTTCAAAACCTCAGACCACATCGCACGAGGCAAAACCTTCTTTCCATTCATCAGCGGTGGAGTTGTAGCCGGTAGTAGCTGAGCAATGGTGTTAAGAAACATTCTCGGAAGTTCTTCCAATTTCTTTGCTATCATCGCCTGATCTGTATCTGCTAAATGGGCGCTGCCCCCTGTCTTTGCCCTCGTGCAATCCACTGTCACAATCTGAGCATTATCTAAACGCCCCGATACCGAGGAGGCTTGAGCATAGTCAATTTGGGGAGTTATCAGCATGCCTCCAGAAAAATATTTTCTGGGAACAGATTGTTGGGTAATGGTGTCAGGTTCTTCCTTGATGTAATTGTACACGCCTTTTTTGAAGGCTTGGAGGTAGCGTTGGTAGATCACTTCTGTGTCGTCCCTTTTGTCATCCCCGAATGTTTTTGTCGGGGATCCAGGGCTGGCTAAACCTCTAGGTTCCCGACTAAAACGTTCGGGAACGACAGAAGTAGAATATCCAACCCCTGCCACCTTATTCTTATCCGCATATACCTGCGACAAGATGCTGTCTTTAATCTTCTTCTTGTACCACGTCGCTA
>JADFYF010000068.1 GCA_015233165.1 Candidatus Omnitrophota bacterium | reverse complement strand
ACCAACGATAAAAGAGTATCCCGGGTTTTAAAATATGTATCGGATGAACCGACCATATTTTTGAAAGGATAAAGCTGATTCCCGCCATCTGAGATCCACAAGAAATGATATAATCCGGTTTAAAACTTAAAAGATTTTTATAACAAGAGTCTTTCACAAAAACCTTCAACGCTTCTTCTTTTCTTAAGAATGAGAAAAACTGTGCCTTCCAACAATAGACGGCAAACAGCTTCTGATGCCATCGGCTTTTAAAAACCACCTCCAGCGTCTTAAGACGCACCTTTTTATTAATCTTGCTTAAAGCTGCCCTTAAGGATTCCTCGACGGCCTGGGACTGACGCAGATGGCCCATCTTACCATCATCGAGAATCAACACATCCGCCTGGGTTGTGTACTTGTAAATCTTATAGAACCACATCGCCTCTGAAGGGTTCGCCCGCAACAGACCTTCAACAATTCTCACCGCCCTTTGAATGTTATCCCGGACATCCTTTTCCCAATCGTCGGTGGATTCTAATTTCAACGCGGGAAAAACTTTAAGCACATGCAACCCTGAGGGTTGCCGTTCCATCCAAACAGGACAAACAGGGGTTTGATATTTAAGCCCAAGACGGATAGCTCCCGTTGACATCGAGGCTGTTTTACCAAAAAACTCCACAGCCACGCCACCCTTCCCCCCCTGATCCAAAACCAAGGAAACAATCTCATTAGCCTGCAGAGCTCGAAGAATATCTCTCGTTGCCGTCCCTGCCGGGATAACCTTGGCTCCTGCCAACCTTCGATAATCATTCAAGAATTCATTAAGTTTGGGTGCCTTAGGCTGATCATTGGCCACCACGTTATAAGGATGCTCCGACATGCTGCCAACTAAACTGGCTAATTCCCAACTCCCCGAATGAATGGCCAAAAAAATACACCCCTTGCCCTTGGCTAAAGCTGCATCAATATTCTCTCGACCTTCCAAGGTCACAATCTTCTCAAAACCCAAGACCTTAATCTTCGGCAAATATAACAAATCCATAAAACTTGACGTAAAATTCTTAAACACATCCCTAGATATCCGTCGGATGTCCTCTAACGAACGCTGATCGGCAAAGGCTGTTCTTAGATTAGCCTCGACCACGACTCTTTTTCTTCCCATAAAACAGTGCATGAGGCCGCCTATGGTTCTGGCAATGGCCAGATTAAAACCATATGGCAAACGGCAGAATACGGCGCTTAAAAAGCTAGCCGTCTTGCAAAGAAATGATTCGTTGAATAATCTCATCTTTCCCTTCGGTAATTTCCAAATCAATGTCCAGGCTTAAGACCGTCAACCCAGCCAATAAATTTCTAAAAACGTTTATCTTAACGGCGTCTTTATGAGTCGTCACTAAGATATTGATATTTTCTTTAACCGCAAAATCAGCCACGTACTTCATATCCTCCGACGTATACTGATGGTGATCCGCAAAGGTCAAATTTGTTCCCAGAACAAGACCTGCTTGCAAAACAGTAAACTCAAACGATGTCGGCTCACCGATCGCACAAAACGCCAATGCCTTTTGTCCCTTCATGCGATCTAAAGGATAAATCTGGCCTGTAAATACATCTCTGAAACAACGAGGAGAATGCCTGGATTCAATGATAAAGGCTCTGGAATTGATCGCTCTAAGCTCCTGACTTAACGGCCTCGTGCTGGCAACCTGATCTGTCTTGGTTAAAAGAAAAACATCCGCCCTTATCAAAGCTTCTGTTTTCTCCCTGAGGATTCCCCTGGGAACCAGATGCCCATTGCCAAAAGGATTGACGGCATCAATGGCAACGATATCCAAATCCCGATATAAAGGCCAGTGCTGAAAGGCATCATCCGCAATAAAGACATCGACCGCCCCCTGAGACAGAGCTTTTTGAATACTCTGTTTTCTATTTCTTCCCGTCATAATGGCGGCTTCAGGCAAAATTTCATGAAACATCCTTGTTTCATCATTCAGCCCATGGACACCAGCTCCATATCCCCGACTTAAAACCACCGTCTTAATTCCTTGATCCGACAAAGCCTTCACAAGCCAAATAACAAAAGGCGTTTTGCCTACTCCTCCGGTTGTAATGTTGCCCACACTAATCACCGGTTTAGGAGCCCTGTAAACAGAAAGAATATGATCCTGGTACAACCCTTGTGTAATATGGACCACATAGTCATAAATCCAGGACAATACCAGCAACACTCCCTTGAGCAGATGATCAAACCATCCGTTGCGCACATCCGTCATTAATTCATAGCAATATTTCTTCATAACCATTTCTCAATGAGTTTCAACGTACGATCTAAAGCTCCTTGATTAGCCCGCACCACTTCAAGAGCTTTCTGTCCCAATTCAAGCCTTAATTTCTCGTCGTTAATCAAACGCCCCACAGCCCCCTCCAACTGACCATCGTCGTGAACTTGAAGCACGGCATCCTGCGCTTTAAAAAGAGCTGTGATATCTCTGAAATTCGCCATCAAAGGGCCAATGACAATCGGCTTGGCATAAACAGCCGGCTCAATAATATTATGACCTCCCCCGACGCAAAGACTTTTTCCGACAAAAACAAAGGACGCCTTGGCATACAAGGATCGCAGCTGGCCTATGGTATCGACGACGACAACTGTATTCGGACTGACAACACCCGAGGATACCTGTGAGAATCGAACCGCTTTCAACCCTTGACTCTCCACCAACTTCACAATCGACGCACTGCGCTCCACATGCCGAGGAGCAATCACCAAGGAACAATCGTCTTTAAATCGCCTATAAACATTCAAAATGATCTCCTCCTCCCCAGGATGTGTACTGCCGGCAACCCACAACAAACGATTCCTAAGAAATGACAGATCCAGAACCTGTTGCGACGTTAAGGACAAATCCTCAAACTTAATATTACCGACTGTAACAACCCTATCTGCAGGGGCTCCTAACTCCACGATGCGCCTGGCATGAAGATCACCTTGCATACAAAACAAAGACACCTTGCCAAGAATTCCTTTTAACAGAAATTGAATCATTTTGTAGCGTCCCAAGGATACATCGGAAATACGTCCATTGATAATGACGATCGGAATATGCTGTTGATAAAGACTATTAAACAGATTAGGCCATATTTCTGTTTCAGCGGCTATGTAAATCTTAGGATGGATAAGACGAACAAAGGATTTGGTGACCCAGGAGAAATCCAATGGCGAGGGAATAACAACTGCACTTGAGGACAACTTGCTCTGGGCTAATGCATACCCCGTCTTGGTCGTCACCGTAACCACAACGGTATCCTTAGGGCTGAAAGCTTTAATCTTAGCGATCAAGGGAACAATAGCCATAATCTCCCCCACGCTGACCGCATGAATCCAAACAACAGAATCGCCCCCCTTCAATCGCTCTTTCAACGAAGTCGGAAATATCCCAAAACGACAACCGTAGTCCTTATACCAACGTCCGGTTAGAAGCAAATAGGGCAAATAAATGAGGGCGTAGAGAAAAAATAGGAAATTAAAAAACATTAGGGGACATTTTACACGGAATATACGAGGCGGGCTAGTAAAAGTTGTGAATGGATCATCATTATGATTAAATGTGTGTACGTAGAGACGCCATTTATGGCGTCTCTACGTACCCATCAAGCCCCTAGGCTTTACAACCGTTATGGAATAGGAACCTAAAATAATTGTGAGGATGTTAGGTTGGGAATTTAAAACATAACAGCGACCATCAAAACCTTGGCTTAAGAAGTATGGCTGTAAATCGGAAATTTGAGTGGGCCAGTAGCCCAGGCTTGCGTAGTATTGTTTGCATGCCTGAGCTACGGTTGTCAGATCCTGCTGAATCTTCACTGCTTGCACCTTCTGGATGATTGGACCACCCAGAGGAAGAATGGCCGCGATAAGAACAGCTGTGATCAATAGCCCTAAGACAATCTCCACCATAGAAAATGCTTTTCTGTTTAGAATGTCACGGTCCATGTTGTTTTAGCAGCGTCATAAGCGATGCTGCTGGCATTATTGTTAAAATAATTGGTGAGTTTTGTCGACTGAGTTTGATTTAACGCCGTCAGTGCAATATCGACCTTCGTATTATCAGCGCTATTGGGTACAATGGAGAAATTCCCGCCCCAAGGATTCGTCCCTGTAGCACTGAAATTCGTCGGCAATAAATTCGCTGTCTGCAAAGTCGACAAACTCATCCCGGCATAATTGAGATTGCCATTCGACAAATAGTTCTCAGCCGCTGTCCGCAAGGTCCGTATGGTGGTGGCTGCCGATTGAATCCTGGCATTATCCCGAATCCCCGCGGACACAGATACCGCCAAAATCAAAATGGTTACGACGGCCAACCCAATGGCCAATTCTACTAACGAAAAACCTTTCTTATTATTCATTCCTCTCTCCTTATGGTCATTGCCCCTCGGCAATGGTTGTTAGGCTGCTGTAAACCGGAAACAAAAACCCTAAGGCAATCATCACCAAGAATGCCCCACCCAATCCAAGCAGGACTGGCTGTACAAAATGCAGAGCTGTTTCCAGTTTAGAAGCAACCCTCTTGTTAAAATACTCGACGAGCAGCACACAGTATTCATCTAACTTCACCATCTCCTCGGCCTTCCTCAACGTCAAAGGAACAATCACAGGAAAAAAAGCATCCTGTTCCAAAGCCTGCCAAAAACTAAAACCACCCAATAGAAGCTCCCTCGTCTTGAAGAAATGATACTCAACAGGGTTTGTCCTCGACGCGTTTAAGTCCTCTAGGGCCTTTAGAAGATTAACCCCGCTTTTAAGAAGGACAGATAAATTCAGCAAATACAACGCCAGCGAGGATTCTTTTAAAATTCCGCCTAAAACAGGAAGGCCATATAACCATGTTTGAAACTGAAACGGATATTTCTTGTAAGAAAAATAGACCCCTCCTAAGACGAGAATGACCCCAGCGACCAATAACCATCCGTACTCCTCTAAGGACACACTGAGAAACAACACCCCCTGAGTGCCTGGATTATGCAAGGCCTCTTTTGGAAGAAAGCTTTTCAGTTGAGGAATCACACGAAGGCTGATAAAAATAAAAACAGCCATCAACAAGACACAAACAAGAACAGGATAAATAAGAGCCTTCTTAAGCTTACTTTGAATGTGATAGAGACTTCTAAAATACCGTCCTAAAACCGACGTCGATTCCCTCAATTGCCCCATCCTTTCACCGACCGATAGGGTTGTCGCCACAATCCAAGGAAAGACCTGGGTTGCTACCAAACCTTCCGTCAAGGTCTGCCCCTCCTTAAGTTTGTCTTCTAGCACGGATAGAGCCTCAATAAGCCTCTCTTCCTTACTGGTCGTCTTTAATATCAAGATGGCCTGGGAAACCCCCAGCCCTGCTTCTAGCATACGAGACAGATCCTCGAAAAACACCGCCAAGGACAATTTAGACATTGGTCTGGAGGAGAATAATCTAAGGAAGGTTTTTTGGTAATCCCATCTCATCTCAATAAGCACAAGATTCTGACTCAAAAGATAACTGATGAGAGCTTCCTTGGAACCGACGAAGGAGGCTATTATTTCCTGACCTGAACGCGTTAATGCGCTATAACTCCAATCCATCCTCATCCCAAAATCCTTTGCACTTCTTCTACACTGGTTATCCCCTCGTTAACTAAACGCCTGGCATCCTCCGCCATGCCAGGATACGCGCCCTCCTTGAATCTCTTTTTTAAACCTAACACATCCCCATGAGCTATCAGCTCACTAGCCGCATCATCCACCAGAAGAACTTCAGCAACGACGGTCTGTCCCTTAAAACCATGACGACACAAAGGACAACCCTGGGCTATAAAAACCTCCTGCTGTTTCTGTTTACACACAGGACAAAGTTTACGAATTAATCGTTGGGCAATGATCATAGAAATATGATCCGCCATATGCAGATAAGGCAAACCCAGATCATGAAGACGCAAAATGGCATCTAAAGATCTATTGGTATGCAATGTTGAAAACACCTGATGCCCGGTCATCGCAGCCCGTAAAGCTTCCTGAGCTGTGGACTGATCACGTATTTCGCCAATGAGGATAATGTCAGGATCATGCCTTAAAAAGGCCCGGACGGAGGAGGAAAAACTAATCTCTCTTTTTTCGTTAATCTGCACCTGAGTCATCAACGGCAGCTGAATCTCCACAGGGTCTTCCACCGTCAAAATCTTGCAATCAATCGATTTAAGGTGATTCAAGATGGCATAAAGGGTCGTTGTCTTTCCGCATCCCGTCGGGCCAACCACCAGGACCATCCCATCAGGTTTTCGCAAACCCTCTTGAATCAGCGCCCAGATACCTGGGCTATAACCTAATTCCGACAACTCCAGAGCAGCCCTACTCTTATCCAACAATCGAAGCACAAGGGCTGAACCATGGACGGAAGGGATATGGGAAACACGAATATCCATTGTGTGATTCAAATACTGATGAAGAAATCTTGCGTCGTGGAAATGGCCAAAATCACTAATCGTTACATCGGACTTATGAAAATTAATGTTAACCAGGCGGGGCAGGTGTTTCAAAGGCAAGGTTTCAAAATGATTAAGAACCCCGTCGATTCTAAAACGAATTTCAATCACCTTTTGAGACGGTTCAATATGAATATCACTGGCCGATTGAATAACTGCCTGATTCAAACAATTCTCGAGCCACTGAGTTAAACCGTCCTGTCCCACGCTGCTTTGATTCTCATCCATAGAGATAGTCTTGCGATGGGTCGTTAAGCCTTCCAACGCCTTGCGTAATTGTTTCTGTAGGCCGACACAAAACGAAGACGGATGATTCAGCGTCTTGATAATCAAGTCTGTTGTCTGGGTATCATGGGTGCGTGACACAACAAAGACAACGCCCTGATCGGTTCTCAGGGGAAAACATTGATGCTGATTTAAAAAATCCACTCCCAAGAGATTAACCGTGGCTTCATCCGCCACATACTCTCCTTCAAAAACCCTCCATCCGACCTGACAGGCCACCGCCTTAGCTACGGATAATTCGTCAGTAAAATTATAATGACACAACAGCTGCCCCAGCCTCTGTCGACCATTATTCTTTTGAACGCTCAAACAAAAGTCCAACTCCTCTCTTGCAATCGATCCCTGCTTAAGCAGAATATGTCCTAGGCGTTCATTGTTCATAACAGACGAAACTCCTGCGATTCCCCGTCCTCATATTGAATGATGACCGCTTGAGGCGAGATGGAACCTACGACGAAACTGTCCATATCTGTTCCTTCTTTCACATGAACAGAAGTCCCATTAACATTCAATACCGCCTGCTTCAAAGACGCGCTGGCAAAGGTCCCTAGCAATTTGATCACAGGCCTATTGCTCTGCGTATCACTATCCCCCTCACCCTCGAGAGACACAGCGCCATCCGCCTTATTCAACTGAACCATCTTCTGCTCAATCTCCCTGCGTTTGAGTTCCAGATTAGCCCTCTCCAGGTCGAGATTCAAAAGCTTGATATCCTTTAACCGTTCATTTTCCTGTTTAATAAAATCATCCATCTCTTGAAAATCATCATTGGAATGACTCTGGGGTATGGCTAACAGCGTCGATTCCATCTGAAGAGCCTCATGATCTTCTTTAGAAATACCTAGGGAAAACTCATCCGCCCCTACGGATTGAAACGGCAACACACCCCAAAAAATCAAAATCAACACATAATACATAGGTCATCTCCCATAGAGCTGAAGCTCCGCTTGTAAATGATTGTTATTGAAATCAACGTGGACTAATCTCAAGGAATCCCATCTTTGAATATCTTCTAGGAACTTAAAGACCGTCATCATCTGGTCCTGTCCTTTAAGATCATAGAAATCGACCTGGGCCAGGATTCTGTGAATACCAGGCCAAGCTGTCTGACCAACAGCATTTAAAACCTCTTGATCCTTCCCCAAATTCTTAATCTCTAAGGAAGCCTTATAGTCGTAATATCGACTCATCTGACGCACCTGAGCATCCAAACGGACATAGCTCTCTTTAACAAACCCTATTTCTGATTGAGGTAAAATCTCTACCTCCTTAATCCTTTGTTGATCCTCCCTTATCGTTTGACTCAACAGAAGATCTTGACTCTTGATCTCGCCTAGATGCCGCGTTATGCAATAGGCCTGACTCAAGCACCCACCACAGAAGAAGACAGATAGAATCAAAACCATATTTTTCATCTCTATGAATCCTTTCTCGTCAGTTTCAAAACAATCTTCTGGCCTAAGACCTTATTAAGAATTACCGGAGAGATACTCGCGTTGGCAAAGGATCCTTGTCTTTTAAACCCTTCTTCAATACCGCCTTCTATCGACGGATAAATCTCTCCTATAAAGCTCCAGACATCCTGAGGGTCTTTTTGGAAATCCATACTGTCGATGAGATACCCTTCGGGAATAAGACGTACAAAATCAAAATAAATTCTGGCCAACGCGATGGGTTTGTGACTCTTGAGAAGGCTTCCAAACTTCTTGGGATAAACTTCTTTTAACCGATCCTTTAAAACA
>JADFYF010000067.1 GCA_015233165.1 Candidatus Omnitrophota bacterium | reverse complement strand
ACCTCGATGTCGGCTCATCCTATCCTGGGGCTGTATAAAGTCCCAAGGGTCCGGCTGTTCGCCGGTTAAAAGGGTACGTGAGCTGGGTTTAGAACGTCGTGAGACAGTTCGGTCTCTATCTGGTGTGGGCGCACGATGATTGAAGGGAAGATCTCCTTAGTACGAGAGGACCGGGAGATACGAACCTCTGGTGTACCAGTTGTCCTGCCAAGGGCAATGGCTGGGTAGCCAAGTTCGGAAGGGATAAGCGCTGAATGCATATAAGTACGAAGCCCCTCCTAAGATGAATCATCGATTACCTTCGGGTATGAAGGCACGTTGTAGACTACGACGTTGATAGGCTGTGAGTGTAAGACTCGTAAGAGTTTAAGCTAAACAGTACTAATCTGCCGAATGCTTGATCTTTTAAATTTTTACACATCTCGAAGTCGTATTATTCTATATTTCATAATTGTCACTAAATATGCGGTAACTTTACTGACAGTGTTACACCCGTTCCCATACCGAATACGGAAGTTAAGCCTGTCAAGGTCGATGGTACTTTAGTCGCAAGGCTATGGGAGAGTAGAACGTTACCGCTTTATATAAACGCCCTGTTCCGCCTTTGGCGGGATAGGGCGTTTCTTTTTATAAGCTTTTTGGGTTTTAGTTTGACACTCTCCGTCGGTTCAGTTAGTATATCGACTTATGTTTTTATAATAGAAGTATTCTTTCTCTAATAGAATAAGGGGTTAAGATTATGTTAGATTTGAAATTCATTCGGGATAATATTGAGAAGGTTAAATCTGGTTTGGAAGCCAAGAGAGTTAAGGTGGATTTAGACCGCCTTATAAAATTAGATTCTGACCGCAGAGGGTTACTTATTGAATTAGAGGATTTGAAGTCTCAGAAGAATACGGCCAATGACGAAATTGGTCGGATGGTCAGAGAAAAAATTGATCCGAAGATGAAAATAGCATCCATGAAGGCCATTGCCTCTCAAATTGATGCCTTTGAGCCTGCGATTAAGAAGGTGGAAGAAGAGATTTATGAAATTCTTTTGACAATCCCTAATCTGATACATACCTCTGTTCCCGTCGGAGGACCTGATCTAAATAAAGAAATGACTCGTTGGGGAAATTTACCTGCCTTGGATTTTAAGCCTAAAACACATATCGAAATCGCTGAGAATTTAGATATTATTGATTTTAAACGTGGGACGAAGCTAAGTGGCTCTAATTTTATTCTCTATAAAGATTGGGGAGCCCGTTTAGAAAGGGCTCTATATAACTTTATGCTGGATTTGCATACATCAGAGCATGGGTATCGCGAGATGTGTCCGCCAGTGCTTGTTAATGCGGCTTCTATGACAGGTACAGGGCAACTTCCTAAAATGAAGGAGGATATGTATCATGTTCAGATTGATGATCTATATCTTATTCCTACCGCTGAAGTTCCTGTGACGAATATTCATCGAGATGAAACTCTTAGTGAGGAGGACTTGCCAATTTATTACACGGCCTATACTCCGTGTTTTCGTCGAGAAGCAGGATCTTATGGAAAAGATACCAGAGGTTTAGTAAGGATTCATCAATTTGATAAGGTCGAGTTAGTTAAATTTGTTAAACCTGAAAACTCTTACGATGAATTGGAAAGTCTATTAGCGAATGCTTGTCGGGTATTTCAGATTTTAGGTATTCCTTATCGTGTTTTAATGTTGGCTAGCGGAGATATGAGTTTTGCAGCAGCGAAGTGTTACGATATTGAAGTCTATGCTGCAGGTATGGATAAGTGGCTTGAAGCTTCTTCGTGTTCAAATTTTGAAGATTTTCAAGCTCGACGAGCCAATATTGCTTACAAAGGCAAGGACGGGAAGAAAAAGGGTTTTGTCCATACCCTCAACGGATCTGGAGTGGCTTTGCCGCGCACCATGGTGGCTATTCTAGAGAATTATCAAACCAAGGAGGGGGATGTCATTGTCCCGGAAGCGTTGCGTCCTTACATGGGTGGGGTAGATATCATTAAGAAACGTAAATTAGAGAAATGATTAAAAAGAAGGGCTGTGTAAGAATTTGCTTTATTATATTTTATATGTTAAATTTAAAACATCCAATTAGAGTTCAAAGATCTTTTTTTAGTTTCTGTTTATTTATTGCAAAAACAATCCCAATGTTCTTGATTTATTATCATTTCTACTTAAGGAGAGAGGATGAATTTAAAAAAAGTGGGAACTGTTTTTTTAAGTTTTATTCTTTTAATTCCCTTTAACTCTTTAGCTGCGACTCAAACCCCTTCTTCCAGCACAACTCCAACAACAGCAAACACAACCTCCGCTACAGCAAATACAACGTCATCATCGACTTCTCAAACAGCAGATTCTTCAAGCAGTACTAAGAATTCAACCACAACAACTAAAGCTGCCAAAACAAGGGCGATATCTGCAGAGACCTCTTCAAGCGTTGCCAGTAGCGGAGTGGGTTCTAATATCCAGTCGACGTCCGTACAGGTGGAGCCTTTTACAGGTAGTGCTAATTTATCTGTTCCTATTCAAGTGCCGCCAGGACGAGGTGGGATACAGCCAACTTTAGCTTTAAGTTATAGTTCAACCAATCGACAGTTAGGCTTAGCGGGGGTGGGTTGGTCATTAGATTTAGGGGCAATTCAACGATCCACAAAAAAGGGGCTTCCTTCTTATAATGACAATACCGATATTTTTACTCTATTTCAGGGAGCCTCTCAGGATTTGGTGGCAGATCCAAATACGAGTGGGCTTTATCATCCGGAGGTAGAGGGTTCATTCGCTAAAATCGAACACATCACAAATTATTGGATGATTACGGATAGGAAGGGGACTAAATATTATTTTGGAGGCACAGATGATTCCCGCCAGTATGATACAACCAATACCAGTCACATTTTCCGTTGGGCATTAAATAGAGTCGAGGATATCAATGGAAACTACATGACTATTACCTATTTAAAGGATCAGGGGCAGCTTTATCCGCAGACGATTGCCTATACAGGAAACAGCCTGCAATCGCTGAATCCTTATGCCAAGGTTGTCCTTAGTTATGTGGCTACCAGTCAGAAAACCAGCTCCTATATGGCTGGTTTTAATATTACAACGGCCCAGCGCATCGACCATTTAACCATGTCCGTCAACTCGAATGTGCAAACGGTCTATGCCTTGACCTATAAGCAAAGTTTAAACACTAAAAGAGATTTACTGCAAAGCGTGCAGCAATTTGGTTCTGACAGCACAACCTTTCTTCCTCCGATCACCTTTGCCTACACCGGACAGGATACTCCTTTGTATCAATTGTCTTCAACCTGGCAACTTCCTACGACGGCAGCTTTAAATATGCTCTATCAAGGGTTGCTCATGGATTCAGGCGTAAGAATTGTGGATTTAAATGGAGATAATTATCCTGATATTATTCGTAGTTTTTGGGGGCAGGGACCAACTTGTCCAACTTGCGTACCCTCATCGGTTAAATACAACTTTACATATTTAAACAACAATAGCAATGGGTGGTACTCCGTTAATGCTTGGACGAATTCAGTGCCATTTTCCCGTTATGGTGGTTTTTATAACGTAGCAGCCAACTGGACTGAAAGCTCAGGTACGCGTTTAGCAGATTTTAATGGAGATGGGTTAATAGATTTTGCTCACAATATGGCAAGTCCTTATGATCCATGGAATTCTTTCTACATTAATGATTTAGCAACAAGTTCCTTTATCTCAGATTCTTCCTGGAGTTTGCCGATTTTCTTTTTAAGTGAATCATCCACACCCTCGATTACTTCTACAGGTGTGTTGATTGGTGATATTAATGGAGATGGTTTTCCGGATATAGTTGAATCTCATGGAGGATCCTCTTCCAATGGATACCTTAATCAGTACCCTCAGGGAATTAAGAATTTTCGTTTAAATCTTTTGTATAGCACGCCTGTGAGTGATTACACAAATTTTAATCTAGGGACTGATATCTTGGTTGACTTGAATGGAGATGGTTTAGCAGATATTGTGTATCTTAAGGGTGGGGTTTGTAAGGTGTTTCTTAGAAGTGGCTCTAACTGGCAGGAAACAGGGGATTACGAGAATACCTTTGGTTTAGGAGATCTGACAAATTCAACGACTCAATTTATCGATGTTAACGGCGATGGTTTGCCTGATATTGTAATGGCTAACGGTACGGATAGTGGTTCTCACGTTTTAATCAATACAGGTAACGCCTGGGTCCAGGATGATCGATGGATACCTCATGGAGCTAATTTTACAGATTTTAGTTCGCAGTTCTTAGATGCGAATGCGGATGGTATGCAAGGTTATTTAATTTATCCTTACAATCAATCTCCTCAGATGTATGTTAACACATCTAAACCAGCAGATCTTTTGAACCATATTGATAATGGTGTTGGGGGAATATCGGATATTATCTACGATTCATCTGCGCATTATTCCAATACATTCTTACCTTTTATCCAACAGGTCGTTAAATCGATCACTGTTTCAGATGCGTTTAGTCATAGCTATACAACTCATTACAGTTATGCCAATGGTAATTGGGATGTTTCTTACCGAGAATTTCAGGGCTTCGGGAATGTCACGATCACCGATGCTCAAGGGAACTATACAACAACAACCTTCTGGCAAGATCACTGGCTGAAAGGTCGTCCTAGCGAGCAGACGAGCTTTGATGCTCAGGGCAAACGATATGCAAAATCCGTCAATAGATGGCAGGCTCAGAACTTGTGGAGCAATAGCTCTACCAATCAGACGTCTAAGTTTGTTTATGTGTCTCGAACAGATAACTATCTTTACGACGGAACAACAACGCTTAAACGAACTGCGTCTGAGATAACCTACGGCGAGAATCCTCAGTACGGTGACCCAACTCAGACAATTAATTATGGAGAGGTGGACGTAGCAGGGAATGATATCGGAACAGATATGCTGACATCTACGATCAGCTATGTGAATAACCCCACGAGTTGGCTTTTGGGTTTACCGTCGCAGACAATGGTTATGGACATCAACGGTACGCTGGTTAGCAAAACATCTTTCTATTATGATGGTTCCACAAGTTTAACGGCAACCCCCAGCCTGGGGCGTCTGACAGCTAAGACCAATTGGTTAGGTAGCAGCACCCAAGCGGATCCGCAAACAAAATATACATATGACGTCTATGGAAACCTGCTGACAACAGTTGACCCTATAGGAAACACGACGACGATTACGTATGACAACGACGTTCATATGTTTCCTGTACAGATGACGAATGCTTTAAATCAAACCAGCAAGACAAGTTATTACGGAGTTGACGGAACCCCTTTAAACGCGTCAGGTTTACGGGGACTTTGGGGGCAAACCAGGAGTGTGACGGATGCCAATACACAAACAGCGTATACCAGTTATGATGTCCTTGGTCGTCCATCCTTCAGTGTGTCTCCGTTAGATTCTGTTGCTTTACCGACGAGCATCATTACTTATAATATTCAACCGACCTATACGGCTGTCATCTCCCAGGCTAGGGTAGAGAGTGGCAGCAGTCCAATGATCAGTTCTGTAACGTTTTACGACGGTTTGGGACGCGTTATTGAAAGCAAATCCCTCGGTCCTAACGCAGGGCAATCTATTGTTTCAGGTCAGACGGAATATGATCAGCGCGGGCTGCCTATAAAGAAGTATGTACCCAGGTTTACCACCACGAGTTTAAGTACCCTTGATCCGATAGACAGTTCTGTTGCGTATGCCCAGATGCAGTACGATGCGATGGGACGTGCTGTTAAATCCATCAATCCCGACGGAACGTACAGCAATGTTGTCTACGATCATTGGGATACAACAACCTTTGATGAAAACGGACACATGCAGAAATCCTATAAGGATGCGATGGGCCGTTTGATTAAGAAGGAAGAGTATAAGGGGGCTGACGGCCGATGGGCTTCGTATCCCAGCAACAGCTATACCGTCTATGCGACGACGAATTACACCTATGATGCCTTGGGTAATCTGACCAAGCTGACGGACACCAAGAACAATGTCACCACGATCAGCTATGATCATTTAAACCGTAAGATTGCCATGAATGATCCAGACATGGGCGCTTGGAGTTACAACTATGATGCGAATGGCAATCTGATCAGTCAGGTCGATGCTAAGGGGCAGACGGTAAGGTTTAGTTATGATGCCTTAAATCGTCTGTTAAATAAAACTGACGGTATCCCCAGTGGTCCTATCAATAATTTTCCAATCTTGCCACCGGTAACACCTAGTTTCAATGTCGTTTATAACTATGATCCTGTTGCCCAGAATTATGCTAAGGGAAGATTAGGTTCGGTTACCTATGATAACGGCCAGGCGGGCCTGCCTGCCGGACAGGCAGGATTCACCTACGATCAAGTGGGACGAGAAATAGCGTCAACAAAGACGATAGATGGAACAACCTACAATGTCAGCCGTCAGTATGATGCGCTTAACCGTTTAAAACAGATTCAGTATCCCGATGGGGCACAAGTAAAGTATCTTTATAATCAGGCCGGGCAGGTAACAGCTGTGGCTGATGCTGCCGCGGTAGTCAACGGAACCCTGGTGCTCAATGATTCCCCAATTCGGTTCGCCGCCAATTCCTCTGAATGGTTTGACAAAGCTCTAGGTGTTAAAGACGCCTACGCTGCTGTTGCTAAAGCAACTCCAGCTGTTACTAAAACAGCTCCGAGTGTTACTTTGACATCTCCTGATGGAGGTTCTTATGTTACACCAACAAATATTGTTCTTACAGCTAGTGCCTCTACGGCTAGCGGCAGCATTACCAAGGTTGTTTTTTATAGAGGGACAACACTCTTAGCAACAGTGACGAGTGCTCCTTATACCTATACTTGGAGCAATGCGGCTCCTGGGGTGTACAGTTTAACAGCCAAAGCCACTAATAGCGGGGGAGTCACCCAAACCTCTACAGCAGTTAATGTCACCGTTACCCAGCCACCACCAACGGTGTCGATATCTTCACCGAGTAATAATGCTTATTACCTTTCTCCAGCGACGATTACTTTATCAGCTAATGCCACCGCCAGTTATGGAACAATCAGCAAGGTGGAATTCTATAATGGCTCGAAATTATTGGGTAATGCAACCAAATCACCATATACATATACCTGGAAAAATGTAGCTGTTGGAAACTATACGTTAACAGCTAAAGTTTATAATAATGGGTTGGTAGCGACTTCATCTGCCGTGAGTATTAATGTTACAAAAACTCGCGTCCCGCCGACAGTGAGTCTTGCAACGACAGATAATACCTACTCTTATATGGCACCTGTTAATATTGGATTAACGGCTAATGCTTCAGCCTATGGATCGACAATTAATAAGGTAGACTTTTATAATGGCACTACTTTATTAGGAACATCGACCAATGCTCCCTATAATTTTGTTTGGGGTAATGCGGCTCTTGGCAACTACAGTTTAACAGCCGTAGTGACAGATTCATTCGGAGCAACGGGTAGATCAGCAGCAGTGAATATCACAGTTAATCAGCCATTACCGACGGTGAGTTTGACCTCACCGAGTAATAATACGACCTCTACAGCCCCTGGGAGTGTTGTTCTATCGGCGAATGCAACAACCTCTTATGGAACGATTGATAAGGTTGAGTTTTATAATGGGACGACGTTATTGGCAACAGCCACCAGCAGTCCTTATACCTATACATGGAGTAATGTCATCGCTGGTAATTATAGTTTAAGCGCTAAAGCCTATAATAATGGGCTAACAGCTATTTCTTCGGCAATTAATGTTATTGTTAATCCCCACATAGCACCGACTATTAATATAACGGCACCGACTGCCAATACTTCCTATATGGCGCCTGCTACGATACCAATAATAGCTTCTGCGTCAGCCAACAATGCGAGTATCAGCAAGGTCGATTTTTATAATGGAACAAGTTTAATTGGAACATCAACCAGCGCTCCGTATAGCATTAGCTGGAACAATGTCATCCCTGGCAACTACAACTTAACAGCAGTAGTGACAGATTCAACAGGAGCAACAGGCGCTTCAACGGCTATTAACGTGATCGTCAATCAACCAGCTCCTGTGGTTAACTTGACATCTCCCATAAACAATACTGGTTTGATTGCGCCAACAGATGTTGTTTTGACGGCTAATGCCAGTAGTAGCTTTGGAACCATTAGCAAGGTTGAATTCTATGCAGACACTGAATTAATAGCGACGGTAACGAGTGCTCCTTATACCTATGTATGGAGCAATGCATTGATAAGATCTTACGATTTAACCGCTAAAGCCTATGATAATTTGGGGCAGGTGACAACATCAGGTAAGGTTAACATTTCATTAAGTAAATATTCCTCTAGTCTAACAGCGGATAAGGCCAGCTACACATCTCCAGGTATAGCTATAAGGAGCACTCATGGATGTTCCAAGCAGGGTCGTCCCGTTATAAAACTCCACCTTGCTGATCGTCGCATTCGTCGCTGAGGCAGATGCTGTTAAACTTAAATTCGTTGGTGCCATCAAAGAAGCGTTGTTTGCAGGAGCTGTCAGGCTTACGATTGGGGCGACATGGGGATTGACCGTCACTGCAACAGCTGCTGAAACCGCGCTGACTCCATTGTTGTAGACTTTAGCTGTTACGCTATAACTGC
>JADFYF010000066.1 GCA_015233165.1 Candidatus Omnitrophota bacterium | reverse complement strand
AAGTTAGGGGTTGAAATAGCTCCTTCTGATGGGGCCATGTTAGGAAGATCACAAGATTTTCTAAAGGAATTAGGATCATTATTAGGATTTAGCCGGCCTTTACGGAGCATTGATTGGAAAGCTTGGGTTAGTTATATGAGCCACAAACTTGCCGTAATAAAAGAAGGATCGAAAGAGGACAAAGATTTTATTGAAGGTTTATATGAGCTGTCTCCTGGGGAGATTAAGACAATCAATGCACTCAAATCCTCTGAATCAGAGAAGGATGACACCAGGCAAACACTGTTTTCATTGAACGCAATAGCCGAATTGATTGATAACTCCATTGATGCTGTTCTTAAAAGATATGGGATTCTCTATGTTTTAGGAAGATATGGACGAGGAGCATTGCAAGTCTTAGGTTTAATACAGGGTGATGGGGATTATGTAAGTTATAAAACAGCAGGGTCGGATCTTGTGAAAAAAATGCTGGTCTATTTTAGAGACAAGATTGGCCGTATAGCGCTGGATTTTCAAGAGGAGGGAGAAGCCTCCCATCAGGGGACTACTGTTTATGCGAGATCGACTTTCTTTGATGGCAAGGCAGATAAATTAATCGCTGAAATAAAGAGGGTGTATTCGAGAAGTGATGCAATGGCTATTTATCTAAATGGAGAGCACATTAATCCATTGGGGAAATATGAAATATTATCCGGAGACGAAAATCGTAATGGTATAAGAGCTTCCTATTGGGTACCTGAATCTCAATCTCGTTTAGATATTCGAATCACAACGGATCATCAAGGGCATACAACTCTTGAAATTGAAGATGGTGGGACAGGGATGACGAGTAAGATTCTTTTATCAAGTTTACCTTCTCCCGGGTTAGGGAGCAATACGCCTGAGAATTTAAAGAAAATACAAGAAGATTCTAAAGGTCATCACACGGAAGCGCTAATGGATAAAACACCGTCTGATCGGGTGACTCTTTATTTTAATGTTGGAGGCAGGAATATTGAAGGAGGGGTTATCCCTTCTGAGGGGGGCGGAATTCAAGAAGTTATTATTAAGCTTCCTGTAACAAGCACTCTTACGGAAGCTAAGAATATGATCGTTGTTACTAAGGAACTCAGTGATGCTTTTTATCAATTGAGTGAGAATTGTCTTAAAGCCAAAGGTCAAAAGAATTTTATTCCGACACTAAATTCATTTTTAGCGATTGCTCAGGAGTTAGACAATAGAAGTCAAAATGAATATAGTTTTGTGAAAAGATTTCTGGAGCAGGTTAGGAAAAGCGGAGTGCTTTTGGAGTATAAGGAAAATCATTCCATTGTTTTTTTGCCGGATATGACCGGTGTAGGTCGAATTAAGGTTCCTGAAGGAAAGAATGTTTTAATTTTAAATCAGGAGTTTTTTAAGGCTATGCCTGAGCTTCTCGAGAATTCGTTTAAAATGATTGAGAATTATCAGGGGGTGGCTTTTATTGTTCCTTTAAAAGAAGGGCAGAAGGGCTCGTTTAATGAAAGGGTCGGTCCGGTGTGGTTCGTCGATGAGCAAAGCGCACAGGCAGTTGCCACGTTGGGAGGGATAGGTACAGGATTGTTGAATCAAGCATTAAGAGAGGTCGGCGGCTTAGGAACAGTTCAAAAAGGGGGGGAGGATACCTTAGGGGTAAGGAGGGAGCTTAACGTTCTCGAAGCTTTTAAGGGAATGACAGAGGCTGAGCAAGCAGTTGTTTTAGAAAGACTTTCAAAACTAGGTATTAATCCGTCGGATCTTCAGCGTATTATTAGTGAAAATCTTACTCCTGCTCCAGGAACGGGTGCAAGCTTTCAAGCAGCGCAACGAGGGGTGTCTAATGACCAAGAGTTTGGTAAGAAACAAAGATTGGAATTGATTAATCGAGCAAGCAAGAAGGGTCGGGCACGACTTGTTGTAAGGATGATCGTTGAATTTCTTAAGGCTTATCCGGAAACCTCAGACGATGACGCGGGCAATATTATTACAAATATTCTAAAAGGGAATTCTAGGTATGGAGGAGATAAGGGTGTCGTTAATTTCTTATTTTCTAAATTGATTGAAATGGGTCGATCAAGGATGATTTTAGATCACTTAAAAGCATGGGAGGAAACAGAGAATAATGGTCTAGCGTTTAATGAATTACTGAGGATAGCCATAGTGAACAAAGCAGAAGGAATACCAGATTTTATTGATAAGCTGTTGAACCATCAAGAGGTCACAACAGAAGGGAAAAGACTTGTTATAAGCGCCGTCGACAATATGGTGCCAGGAGTTGATTTTAAATGGGCTTTAAAATGGGTGGATTCTCTTGATGGTTGGCTGCATCCGGGTGAAACGCTTGTTAAGCCTTCCCTTTTAAGGTCAATTATTACTCATTTTCCCGCGCAAGTAGATCTTCCAATGTTAGAGCAATGGTGCAAGATGTTTCCAGAGAGTGAATTTAATTTAAGAGTGGCCTATGCCGAATCACATCTTGAGGCAGAGCTTGATGAAGGCCTTATGCAACATATTTTACCTTACCCAAAACATGTTGCTCAAATCCATCATCTGAGTAAAAAAGTTCTTTTTTCTGTTCTTGGGATTAATAACAGTAGCAAGGATGAGCAAGAAAGGATGTTTAAGGATTTTTTTTCAAGTATTTCAAGAAAGAAATCTGTTCCCTATATTGTAGAGGGGATTACAAAAAAGGATGTGCAAGCCATTATTAAACTGGCGATGCCCTGGCTGTTGAAGGATGAAGATTATAAGGAAAAGTTGGCTAAGTTTATATGTTCCATCCAAACAAAAAAGGGTGAATTTCTTTTTAATTTTGATGAGTTTAGCTCGCTTGTTAAACGTTACTTTTTTAAAGTCTCCATCCTTGATGAGCCATGGATTAAATTATTGCAAGGTTTCGAAGAAGCCAAAATGATAACATTAGAGTTTGAAAAGGAAAGGCTGTATGTTAGGTCTGAAGCAACGCATAGCGATGAATATATCAAGAAAAACGCATCAGATCCGATGCATCTTGAGGAGATAGTGTTCGATAAGATAAATTTTATGGGACATTTTTCTTTGTCTCCTTGGGAACGTGGTTATTTTGGGCAATGGGTGAATCAAATCGCGAAGGGGGCATACACTAACGTATTAGTACAATTTTTACTTTGGACAGGAGGAGAAAGGAAGGTGGATGGATTGAATTTCCTTCATCGTAAATATCTCCATCCGTTCCTTAGTTCTACCGTAAGAGATACATGGTTAGATTATTTTAAACAGCATAAGGATTCTGAGCCTATTTCTCGGCGCATTCATCAAGTGTTTGAGCAGTCATTACTTAAAATGTCTCTGAAATATGTACAACAATGCCTTTTCGAAGCTAGGCGTCAAATCGCTAGACATATAGTTTCATATTCAGGGGATAGTGTTTCAATCCTAACTGTAATTGAGCAGCATGAAGGCCTTTCAAGCATGGCAGAGCAGGAGAATATGCTGAAGTTTCTTGAAGAACTATATGCTCCTGAGAAGATTTCAGAAAAAGAAGAAATGATTCATGAGCAGCCCATCACTGAGGGGTATGTGCCTGATTTTCAACGGCGTCAAGAAAGACTCTTTGAGAATTTATCCAGGCCTTCCCAGTTCATTAATATTTCGAATTTGAAAATTCTTTCCAGAGTTTCTTGGGATATCTTAAAAAGACTGGATCCGCCAACGCTCAGAGAATTAGAAGTTAAGGTGAATGTTGATGGTTTAAAAGACCCCACGGAGAGGGTTTTATTGTTCTTTGAACTTATGGAAGATTTTTTGAGGTCCATGAACAGCCAGAAATTAAATACGACGGTTAATAACTGGATTAAAGAAAGTTCTACGGCAACAGGGTATCATTTGATTCGTGGCCTTATACAAAGTAGTGACAGGGCAATGAATGTCGAGAGTCTTCCTCCAGCTATGAGGGATTTTTTGATGAGTCTTGGAACGGATGAAGGAGCTTTTAACGCGCCCTCAGCGACTCAGGTGGAGAACATTGCTCCTCAGGGCGTTTTAAAAATAGAAACCCCCAAGATGTCTTTAGCAGAGCTCATTACCAGGATCTTTATAAGTCAATCTCCCAAGATGCCTGAAGTATCTTTAGGGGACATTCTAAAATCTATAAAATCCATTCCTTTTGTCAATTTTAAAGATAGGGATCAAATCCTTAATTCTCTTGTTACGGGGCGATTGTCCACGGCATTCATTCAGGAGATGGTTCAGAATGCTCGAGGGGCCATTCGTGATTTGCCTCCTGAACAAAGGCAGAATCGACAAGAAATCAAGGTTAAAGCCTATATTGTTTCTTCCGATGATGGAACGCATAAGCTAGTTACGCAAATTGAGGATGAAGGGGTTGGTATGGATGATAAGGTCATGCTCAATGAGCTTCTTCTTCAAGGGACCAGTTTTTATACCATTTTAGCTAATTTAAAAGAGGGAGATTCTATAGCTGTGGCAAGCAGTCAGGGGAATGGTCAGTCTTATTTTTTAAGTGGACAACGGGGCAGTACAAGCTTGACGTCGACGACATTAGCTCAATTTGAAGATTCAAATGTCAAAAGAGGGACCAAGGTCCAGCAAGTGAGGGTATTTAAAGGGGCGACTGATTTAGAAAAGGAGAAGGCCAGGCAGGAAGCGCGTAGCGCGTATTTTCAGTTAGAGAAAAATCTGCGTCTTTATTGTGGAGCCATCAACGATATGGACGTTCTGCTCAATGGAGAGAACATTGCAAGTCATCGTCAATTGATGGCTAATGTTGGATTCGGCCCTGAAGGGATAAGCAGTTTATCATTAGGAGGACAAAATCAAGTGGTCTCGGATGGCAGGGTCATTGCAACGCTAGAGTCTATAACGCAGATTCAGCGGTATTGGAAGCAGATTCCTTCTGAAGTCAGAGATTTCTTACTTTCCTATGGAGTCATAACGGAAATGGCTCCTGGGATCCTTTTAAACAATTCGCATACCGAATATGTTCAAGAAGAGTACACAGAGATGATCCTTAAAAGTGAAAGTCTTAAAGCTATGTATACAATGGCTCGCATGATCTTGGAAGGCAAGGTCCATGATAAGACGATTACACATGAAAAGAATTTGGCCCTGGACAATTTTGCCAATGATCAAAAACAGAATTTACCTTTAGTAAGAAGAAATGCAGCCTTGCTTAATTTTAAGGACGCTAATGGGCAGGTCCGATATGACAAGGTGGATGCTAAAGATATGATGGATCAGTGGTATGCCTTGATGATTCGCTTAAGAATTCCTATTAAAACAGCGGATGGGAGTATTCAATGGGTCAGTGTTGCTCAGAGAAATGGGCTTTCAGAGGAACTTAAGGTAGATTTAGAACTCGCCTCAGATGATCAATTCACCTTGCCACCTACACGTTATTTTGAAAAGAAGAAGAATGATAAACAAGAAGTTAAGGATAAAGTTACCATACCTGGTCGGTTAATAAGTTTTATGAGACACGCGGCCGCAGTCTCTGTTGTTGTCGGGGGACTGTTTTTTGGCTCGACCGTCATGTCTAATTTAGGATTGACAGGATCTCTGGGAGTAAATACGAATGGTGGTGATTATATGGGGTATCATGATAAGGGCTTAAAAGATGAAGATATTTCTGCCACCTCGATGCGACCTTTAACGGGTGTTGAGGCGAGGGGAGTTGAGAATGGGGAATTTGTGATGACGCAACGGAACGCTACAGGGGAACCCAAGGTGGAAGTTTTCTCTCAAGGAAAGCCAACAGGAGAGGTGGAAGTTTTTAAATATACGTTGAATAATCCTCCTAAGGAAGAGCTTCCTTTGCCTCAAATTTATTCGGGAGTTCCAACCTCTGTAACAGTCATTGATGGTAATGGACAGAAAGATGTCAATACTTCAAGACTCAAAGACGGCATTGTATCATGGACGGGAAGTACTTCAGGACCATTAAAAGTCATAGTTCAGATTTCTAAAACAGACGTTCCTAATAGGGTGGTGATAGGCGAGACTCATTCGAAAGATGGGTTGGTCGAAGAAGGGGCTAAATGGGTTCCTGAGGATATCAAGAGGAGCTTACGGGAAGCCCGTAAAGAAGGGATTGCTCCTATGGTAAGTGTTCTTGAAGGGTATATAGCAGCGCATGTTGTCTATGACAATACAACAGATGTTTTACTTCATGGTGAGCCTTTAATGCAGGTATTTAGAAAAACTATTGAACGTGGGGAGAAGATGCATGGAAACTGTGTGGTGATTGCTCGTTTGCAACGGCATATTCTCGAGGCTGTGGGAGAACGGGTGATGATTGCTAGGGGGTTTGTCAATCAAGAAGGGCGGGGTTTGATGCCCCACGAGGTAGCTCAGGTTCTAGATGGCAATGGTGAGGTTCATGAGGTTTCTCAAAATGTCCCTGTTTTTAAAGCAACCTATCAAGTCAATTCTACAGGTATAAATTTTCAGGGTTTTATTGAAGGGGTCCGTACGTTCCTTTATTGGACGGCAATGATCGGGGGACTCGCGTTTCTTGGATCAGTGCTTTGGGTAGCAGGGCTTTATGTAAAACGGTACTTATCAGGAGTGTTTAGATCAGTCATTGGTCCAGAAGACTCGCCTGATGATATCAAATTGAATGTCAAGGTTGTTGATAATGTTGCCCCTCTTGATGAGAATCTTCTTGGAAAGAATCCAGAATTGCCCACTCAAACAGAAGCAGAAATTTCCAAAGAACTTCCTGGTACTCTTCCTATTGTGGGGAAGGTTCAACAGGAACGGGATAACAATGATCATCTTATTGAGGATCTTATTGGGAAATCTCATTTGACACATCCTCAGGTAGGGGTGTTAAGAAATATGCTATCTCAAGAAAAGATGAAGGTTGTTGAAACATTGCACACAGTGATGCTGATTCTTCAAGGAGAATACAATAAGACTAATGATCCTATGTGGCTTTTTAAGAATTCACTGCGTTTTGTCCGAGAACTAGGACAGAATGGTGAAGCTAAGCTAGTTGAATATGAGCAAGCTCATAATTGGCGTGGGGTGATTGATTATATAACGAAAGAAAGAGGAATACGATTAGCGGCTCAGACGGATGAACCGGATCTAGCCTTGATAAGCAGGTTAAGCGATAGCCTCAATAAAACAATTCAAGGTTCTGTCGGACATCCATGGTCAGATGGAAGGGGGATAATAAAATCAAATTCAGATGGAGCAGCCATCTCAAAAGCTGAAACAGGTGGTATTGATTTAACCTCCGACAAAGCTCTGCAAGTCAAGAACGACGGCAATGGCAAAATCACATTTAATCTTACCTCTGAGCAGCTCGCCAAACTCCAAAACGTCCCTGGGTTTACACCAGTGATTATCAGCATCCAGCCTATGACGAATTTACCAGAGTTTCTGGGCTTGAATGCCCAGGTGTCTTCCCCTGCTGTCAGCGCCTAGATGTTCATAAATCTCACTCGACAGCCTTAAGGAAGTCTGGTATAAAGAACGGTCATCACGGGGCATAGCGCAGTTTCCGCCAGAGGCGGATCTCAGCCATTTTGCTGATCAGCCATTGCTGAAGCCTATGGCTGAGGCTAGCAGTGTTGAGAAATAGATTGAATCTTTACGGGGCATAGCGCAGTTGGCTAGCGCGCAACGTTCGGGACGTTGAGGTCCACGGTTCAAATCCGTCTGCCCCGATATTTTCGCCAAAGGCGAAAGATACCCCTGCGAAGCTCACAAACGAAAGTTTTGGAGCGAAGCAGGGTTCTACTTAGCTTATACTTCTACTACTATGGTTCGAGCCCATGTCATCTTTTCAGGCACCGTTCAAGGTGTCGGTTTTCGCTACACCGCCCAGCGTATGGCTGGCTCTCTTCGTTTAACCGGATGGGTCAAAAATCTCTCAGATGGTCGGGTGGAATTAGTCGCTGAAGGAACCCGCGAACAGATCGAGAATTTCCTTTATAAATTAGATAAGCATTTTGAAACCAGAATCCGCCATAAGGATTTGGATTGGCTGGATGCTAAGAAGTCTTTTTCTGCCTTTGAAATTGCCTATTAATATGACGCCTTCACAAGCCCAACAAGAGATTCAAGTCCTTTCTAAGCAGATTGATGAGCATAATGAACGTTATTATGTGAAGCATCAGCCGACGATTGCGGATACCCAGTACGATGAACTTTTAAAGAAGCTGATGGCCCTCGAAGAGCAGTTTCCTCAGTTTAAGCTGCCGACTTCACCCAGCCAACGAGTGGGGGCTAAGGTGGAAGGAAATATTCCGACGGTGGCGCATCAGAACAAAATGCTTTCTTTGGATAACACCTATTCGATGGAAGACATCAAGGACTGGGTCGGGCGTGTGGTTAAGGGATTGGATGGCGTGTCGCCGGAATTGATGCTCGAGCCTAAAATCGACGGGGTGAGTTGCGCCTTGATGTATAGAAATGGTGAACTTGTGCTAGGAGCAACCCGCGGAGACGGCAGCGTCGGAGAAGATGTCACGCATAATGTTAGAACCATCCGTTCTGTTCCTTTAAAACTCAAAGGAGCAGCTCCTGCTGTTTTGGAAATCAGAGGCGAAGTGTATATGGACAAAGAGGACTTTGCGAAATTGAATCAGGAGCGTGAAAAAGCAGGCGAAGAGATTTTTGTGAATCCTCGCAACGCGGCCAGTGGAGCGTTAAAACTTTTGGATAGTCGTCTGACAGCTTTGCGTCATTTGAAGTTTTTTGTTCATTCTGTGGGTTTGTTAGACGGCAAGAATCAGCCTCTTACTCAAGGGGATTTTTTGCAGGAATGTCGGACGTATGGGTTTATGGTCAATGAGCACAATCGGATCTGTAAGACCTTTGAAGAGATTGTTGAGTTCTGTCAACAGATACAACAGCAGCGTCAGAATTTAGATTATGACGTCGACGGGATTGTTCTTAAGGTAAATGAGATTGAATTACAGAAACGTCTGGGTCATACACTTAAAAG
>JADFYF010000065.1 GCA_015233165.1 Candidatus Omnitrophota bacterium | reverse complement strand
CGTCACTGCATTTGAGAATATACACAAACCACATATTTAATGGGCCCACCTGGACTCGAACCAGGGACCAAGGGATTATGAGTCCCCTGCTCTAACCCCCGCCGGAGGCGGGTCAGCCTCCGGCTGAGACTGACCTTATTTTAAGAAATTATCTAAAAACTTCCTGCCTATACCACTCTTTAAGAATCTCTCTCGTTTTCTAGCATCAGAGAACGTTAGAAATTCTTCAGAATAAACTAACTCAAATGGACCATTCTGACTAGTCCACCTATTAGACCCTTGATGATGTTGTTTAAGTCTTTCTTCAGGTCTTAATTTTGTGCTTCCTACGTATCTTTTTCCATTCTTTAAACTTCGTAACACATAAATATAATTGATATTTTCAATCATAATATAAATGGACTCAGTAGGAATTGAACCTACGGCCTTCGCCATGTGAGGGCGACGCTCTAACCAACTGAGCTATGAGTCCGCAGTCTAATGGGCCCACCTGGACTCGAACCAGGGACCAAGGGATTATGAGTCCCCTGCTCTAACCGACTGAGCTATAGGCCCTAATTCTAATTATTTTTTCAAAAAACTAGTCCTTCTAATAGCTTCAAAGAAGGCACAATATTATCATAATTTATATACTATGGGTAGTAAATTTTCAGGTGAGCTTTAAGCGTTTTGGCGTCAATTTGACCGGGCGCTGTGGGCTTGTGAAGGAAGGTATAGGTGTATAAACTTCCCATAGCTGGAAGAATCAAACGAGAGATACTTCCGATGGGACCAACAGATAGGGTAATCAACGGATGCTTACGGTGATGACGGGTAAATTCAATCATGCGATAAACATCATCCATGGAATTCGCCTTAACCGCCACCTTAATCATGTCTGCTCTGGTACTTAAGGCTTTCTTAAAAATATTTTCCAGATGAGAAGGCGTGTGATCAAAATCATGTTTCGAAACAATCGTCTTTTTCTTGAAATGACGCGCCTGCGCCAGGGTTTCCTTCAACACAGGAGAACTCAATTCAATATCAACCAGATCGACCAAAGGCAAAACAGCCTGAAGTATCTCTCGCTTCTTAATATCAGACCAATCCTTGCGAGCTCCCTCTTTTTTCTGATTACGCACCGTCAACAACAGAGGGATCTTTAAAGCACGACGGTTCTTTTTATACGGGTATTTCTAATAATATCGACGATAGATTAAAAGAACACAATAACGGCAAAGCCAGTAAGTATACTCGCGTCAGATTACCAGTCCAAGTGATTTACACCGAGGAATTTGAAAACAGAAGTCAGGCGTCCAAACGGGAATACGCAGTTAAACGGTTAAACAGAATTCAAAAAGAACAATTGGTGGAAAAAAGACAATGAGCAATACCGCGACCATTAAAGATCAGATTAAAAAGCTCGTCGATATACAAACAATGGATTTGGAAATATATCGTTTAAAGTCGGAACTGAAGGAAAAGCCCATTGAAGTGGAAGGTCTGAAAGCGGAATTTGAAGCTAAGAAAACAGGTTTAAAAGTTTTAGAAGACAAATTAAAAGCATTGATGCTTAAGCAAAAGGAATATGAAGGGGATTTGAAGGTTAAAGAAGAAGCGATTACTAAGGCAGATGGACATTTATCTCAGCTCAAAACGAATAAAGAATATTCAGCCAAGTTATTAGAAATTGAAAGTATTAAAGCGGATAAGTCTATGGCCGAGGAGAAAATTCTGATAGGTTTTGATCAGATGGATGAGGCGCGTAAGGCGATGGAGGCAGAGAAGGTTGTTGTGGCCAACTACGAGAGAGATTTCCAATCGAAGAAAAAGGTGATTGATGATATTTTGGCTCTTGCCGATGATCAGCTGAAGGTCAAGCAATCTCAGCGGGATCGTTTAACACCGGATGTTCGTCCTGATATTTTAAGCCGTTATGACCGATTGGTGCAGAATAAGGATGGGTTGGGAATTGTTCCTGTGAAGAATCAGACCTGTCAGGGCTGTTATATGCATTTAACCGAGCAGGCGATGAATAAGATTAAGATCAATGAAGAGCTGATGTCCTGCGATATGTGCGCGCGAATCCTTTATTTTGAAGAAGAGTTATGAAGCTAGACATTTTCACCGACGGTGCTTGTTCAGGGAATCCCGGACCAGCGGCGATCGGGGTAGTGATGAGATGTGACGGGAAGATTGTTAAAGAGATATCCCGCTACATCGGTGAAGCCACCAATAATATTGCAGAATATACCGCGATGATATGGGCGCTGCAGGAAGCCCTGGTTTTAAAAGCGGATGAGGTCTTTGTCAAAACAGATTCAGAGCTGATGTATAAACAAATCATCGGCGCGTATAAGGTCAAGCATGAGGGGATTAAACCTTTGTTTGATCAGGTCAAGAATTTGCAAAAAGGATTTAAAAAAGCTGAGTTTAAACATGTGCCCCGCGAACAAAATAGTGAGGCGGATAAATTAGCTCGGCTGGGTTTAAAGAAAACAAGTCAAGATGACCGCCCCGATGCTTAAGGCGTCAGGGAGGAAAGTCCGAGCTTCAAAGGATACTACATCCCGGTAATGCGGGACACCCTGCGAGGCTCCCTAACGAAAGTTTTGGAGCGAAGCATGGGGAGGATTAGAGCCACAGTGACGAAGCCCTTAACTGGGAGTGAAACGCGGCAATCTCTGTAGGAAGCAATGCCAAATAGGGGGAGAGGAGCGATCCGTTCCGTTATATCCTCGGGTAGGCTGCAAGAATTCACGGCGTAAGCGGTGAAGTGAGTCGAATGGTCATCACCCGCAAGGGAACATAACTCGGCTTATTGACTTTTATATTAACAGGGTTCAAAACAGTGTAATTGGGAGGATTTTTCAATGTCAGGACATTCAAAATGGGCAAAAATTAAACATAAAAAAGGTGATACGGATGCTAAGCGTGGTGCCCTATTTACCAAGTTGACCAAAGAAATTACAGCCGCCGCTAAAGAAGCGGGTGGCAACATGGAAACCAATTTCCGTCTTCGCGCGGCCTGTGCTCGTGCACGTGAATACAATATGCCTAGCAATAACGTCGATAACGCTATCAAAAAGGGAACGGGTGATTTGCCAGGAGTTGTTTTTGAAACAGTTCTTTTTGATGCATACGGACCAGGTGGGGTTGCTCTGTTGGTTGAAGGGTTAACGGATAATAAGAATCGCACCACCGCTGAAGTCCGTAATATTTTAAGTAAAAAAGGCGGATCGATGGCCGGCGCTGGTTCAACAGCATGGTTATTTACTAAGAAGGGTTTTTTCTCCATCAATAAAGACAAAGCGACGGAAGATGCTGTCATGGAAGCTGCTCTTGATGCCGGCGCTGAAGACGTTAAGACCGAAGGTGATTCTTATGAAGTAACCTGTGTGCCGACGGCTTTCGAACCTATCCGACTTGCTTTAGAAGCCAAAAAAATTGAATGCGAAACCGCTGAAATTACTATGGTTCCAAGTTCAACAGTGAAGGTTGAAGGCAATGATGCAAAGAATATTTTAGGTTTGATGGAATCCCTGGAAGAACACGAAGATGTTCAAAACGTTCATGCTAATTTTGATATTTCAGAAGAAGAAATGGCCAAGCTTAGCGAAGAATAGTTTATGTTATGCGCATACTAGGTGTCGATCCCGGTCTTCGGGCTACTGGTTTTGGTCTGGTGGAAGTTAAGACGGGGAATTTGAAAATTCTCGACGCTGGAAGTATTGAACCTCATCCGAAAGCGTTATTTGAAGATCGGATTGCCAAGGTTCATGAATTGCTATCAGGAATTATCAGCGAACATAAACCTGAGGTTTTAGTTTTAGAAAAACTTTATGCGCATTACAAACACCCCACCACCGCCTGTCTTTTAGGCCATGTGCGCGGGGTGATTTGTTTATTAGCCCATGAGCATAAAATTGAGTTGATTGAGCAGCCGGTGAAACGAATCCGGCTGGCCCTGGTTGGAAACGGTAATGCCACCAAGGAACAGGTCCAGATGTTTGTTAAAAGGCTGCTTCATATTGAAAATGCGAAGCTGACCTTGGATACTTCCGATGCTTTAGCCCTGGCTTTGGGGCAGGCGCATATGCTGAAGTTTCAGTTGGTTTAGTTTTTTTGTCATGCCCGAATGCTTTAGTCGGGCATCTAGAACACTAGCCAACCCTGGATCCCCGATTAAAACATTCGGGGATGACAAGGTGAGGAATTTAGATGATCGCAGGAATCAAGGGTAAAATTACAGCCTATTTTGAATCGACGGTGATTGTTGATACGGGCTCATTAAGTTATGAAGTTTTTGTCCCTGTTTCTGTTTTACAGCGTCTTTCAGAAAACCAAGATAGCGATGGCAATGTACGTTTAATCACGTATCATTATTTACAGGTTTCTCCCTCTAGCGCCAACGAGGTTTTAGTCGGTTTTCTCAATGATGTGGAGCGGGATTTCTTTCTGGATTTTATCAAGGTTTCTGGGATTGGTCCTCGCGCTGCTGTTAAGGCTCTCAATAAATCCATCGGCGAGATTGCTCAGGCGATTGACCGTGCCGATGTTCCGTATTTAAAGACCTTGCCGGGGATTGGCCTTCAACGCGCCAAGGAAATTGTCGCTAAGTTGCAGGGGAAGATGGGGAAATATACCCTGATGCGTGATAAGGTCCAAGAGGTTCTTCCGAAGGTGGAATGGCGGGATGTCGAGCAGGAAGCCTTACATATTTTATTGCAGCTACAGTATAAAAAACCTGAAGCGGAAGAGATGATCAAAAAGGCTGTGCAACGCAACAGCGGGATTGAAACATCAGAGCAGTTGTTAAACGAGATATACAAACAGAGGATAGTTGCTTAATGGACGAGCAAGTACAATCGACAGTGGTTTCTGAAACACCAGCGGAAGGCAAAATCTCCTTGGGGATGATTGAGAATTATAAAAGCGGTATTGAAGCGCTTTTGTTTGTCAGTGATAAGCCCATTGTTTTAGATCAGTTTAAGACGGTGTTTCCGGAATTAAAGCCATCCCAGATTTCAGAGTTAGTCAAGCAGGTGCAGGATGATTATGGGAATCGTAATGCGGGAATGGTCGTCGTTGATATTGCCCAGGGTTGGCAGATGCTTTCGAATAGCCGTGCGGCTGGTTATATTCGTGAGTTTTATAAAACGAAGACTAAGGAGAAGTTGTCCCGCGCTTCCTTGGAATCTATTGCTATTATTGCCTATAAGCAACCGGTCAGTCGTGCGGATTTAGAAGTGATTCGGGGAGTTAATTGCGATGGGACAGTAGCTCATTTATTGAATAAAGGACTCATTGAGATCGTCGGACGCAAGGAAGTGCCCGGTCGTCCGTTTTTATACGGCACTACGAAAGCTTTTTTAGAATATTTTGGTTTAAAGTGTATTGAAGATTTGCCTAAGTTAGAAAATGTGTCTCAGTTAGTTCAGATGGAAACTATTCAGCAAGCAGATTCTGTTCCTTTGTCAGAAGAGCAAGAGAAGGTCGAGTTAAAGGGTGCCCCTCAAGAAGAGGTTGCAGAAGAGGCCATACAAAAAGTTGCAGACGTTCAAGAGGCGACTCAAGAAAGTAGCGGACAATCCAGAGTGATGCAGGAAGAAGTGTCGTCATCCCCGAATGCTTTAGTCGGGGATCCAGAGGGTGGCAAGAACTAGATGCCCGATAGAAAGACCTGCCTGCCGGTAGGCAGGTTCGGGCATGACAAAAGAAGGTTGGCATGGACTTACAAAATTTAAGAAAAAAGATTGATGAATTAGACGCTAAGATTGTTGAGCTTCTTAATCAAAGAGCGGGTATTACGCTGAGCATTGGTCAGCATAAGATTAAGAATAATTCTTCGATCTATGCGCCCGCTCGTGAGAAACAGGTCTTGGATCGTATTAAGACGCTGAGCAAGGGGCCTTTGAATAAGCAGGGGCTGGAAGCGATTTATCGAGAGATTATGTCGGCGTCCTTGGCCTTAGAGAAACCTTTGCGTATTGCCTATTTAGGACCTGAAGCAACATTCTCGCATTTAGCGGCGATGAAACGCTTTGGTAAGTCTGTTGAATATATTTCTTGTGACAATGTGTCAGAGATTTTCAGTAAGGTTGAACATGCGGATTGCGATTATGGTGTTGTCCCCATTGAAAATTCTATTGAAGGGGTGATCACGCATACGATGGATTCGTTGGTGGATTCTGAACTTAAGATCTGTTCGCAGATTTTGCTAAATGTGTCGTTGAATTTAATGGCGAAGGGGCCCTTGGATAAGATCACAGAGATCTATTCTCATCCTCAGCCGTTAGGACAATGTCGTCAATGGTTGATGAAGAATATGCCTAAGGCTCAGTTGATATCGGCGGCATCGACGACCAATGCAGCCCAGTTAGCGTCTAAAAAGAAGAATTCAGCCTGTGTGGCGTCTGAGATTGCAGCGTCGTTATATGGCCTGACGATCTTAAAGAAGAATATTCAGGACAGCCCGCATAATATTACCCGATTCTTGGTACTGTCGAATAGCGATACCCCGCCGACAGGTAAGGATAGAACCTCGTTGGTATTTTCCATTAAAGACAAGGTGGGGGCATTGCATGCGATGCTGACACCGTTTTATAAGAACAAAATTAATTTAACCAAGATAGAATCCAGACCCTCCAAAAAGAAGGCCTGGGATTACTACTTTTTTATCGATCTCGAAGGACACCAGGATGATCCTCATGTCAAGCGCGCCTTATTTCAGTTGGAAGGTATGTGCAAGTTTATGAAGATTTTAGGATCCTACCCTGTTATAGAATCATGAAGCCTGCCAAATCTTATATTCTAAATATTAAACCCTATGTGCCGGGTAAGCCCATCGGCGAGGTGAAGCGTGAGTTGAAGCTTACGTCTGTCATCAAGTTGGCCTCCAATGAGAATCCGTATCCTGTTTCTCCTAAGGTCAGAGCTGCGATCGTTAAGGCGGCCAGTCAGGTGACGCGTTATCCTGACGGGGGATGCTTTATTTTGCGATCCGCTCTAGCTAAGTTCTTGAAGGTTCAGGAGAATCAGCTGATCTTTGGTAATGGTTCGGATGAAGTGATTGTGCTGGCGGTCAAAGCGTTTGTCGGTGAGGGCGATGAAGTGATTATCGCCAAGCCATCGTTTTTGATTTACGAAATCGCCAGTCGTATTGCCGGAGCTAAGATTCATGACGTTCCTTTAAAGAATTTCTGTTATGACCTGCCTGCGATGAAGGCTAAGTTAAGCAAGCGGACCAAGTTGGTGTTTATCGGTAATCCTGATAATCCGTCGGGGAAATTTATTAATACCAAGGAAGCGGAAGATTTCATGAAGGCCGTTTCTCCTGATACCTTGGTCTTCTTTGATGAAGCCTATTTTGAATATGTGAATGCGAAGGATTATCCTGATACGCTCAAACTAATGAAGAAATATCCTAACTTGATGGTGACGCGCACCTTCTCGAAGATGTATGGTTTAGCAGGTCTTCGCATCGGATATGGAATTGCGTCACCTGAGATTATCGATATCTTAAATCGTCTGCGTGAACCGTTTAATGTGAATTCTCTGGCTCAGGCCGCTGCCGTGGCCGCATTGGCGGATCAACCGTACTATCGTCGATTGGCAAAAGATATCGAAGCCCAGCGTCGATATTTGTACAGCAGTCTTAAAGATCTGGGATTTAAATATGAGGATAGTTTTACCAATTTTATTTTGATTCAAGTCGCCAATGCCAGTCAGGTGGCGGCGGGCTTGTTAAAGAAGGGTGTGATTATCCGGGATATGACCGGATGGGGATTGCCGGATTATATCCGTGTATCGATCGGAACAGCGTCAGAAAACAAGAAGTTTATTAAATCTTTGGAGGAGTTATGATTGTCATTTTACGCTCGGATGCAACCGAAGCCAATGTTCAACACATCATTGAACGGGGAGCAAAGATTGGATTGAAAGCGAATGTGTCTCGGGGGATCGAGAAAACTGTTATCGGTTTTATAGGACCCGAAGATGCGCTGCGTTCTATTCCTTTGGAAGTTTTTCCCGGAGTCGAGCAGGTCTTGCAAGTCCTGGCTCCTTACAAATTAGTATCCCGTGAATTCAATAAGCAAGGCACCATCATCAAATTGCCTTACGGCGTCACCGTTGGTGGAAAACACATCGCTGTGATGGCAGGTCCTTGCTCTGTGGAGAGTTACGAAGGGATGTTGTCTATTGCCAAGAAGGCTAAGGCTTTAGGCGCAAACATTTTACGTGGAGGAGCTTTTAAGCCTCGCACTTCTCCGTATGATTTTCAGGGTTTAGGGGAAGAAGGTTTGAAAATTCTGCAAGCCGTCGGTAAGGAAGTGGGCATTCCAACCATCTCTGAAGTCATGGACACCCGTCAGGTTGAGTTGGTGGCTAAGTATGTTGATATTTTACAAATCGGGGCTCGCAATATTCAGAACTTTTCTTTATTGAAGGAAGTCGGCGCTTGTAAGAAACCTGTTATGCTCAAACGAGGCATGGCCACCTTCATCAAGGAATGGCTGATGTCGGCGGAGTACCTGTTGGCTCATGGCAACTTTGAAGTGATGTTGTGCGAACGTGGTATTCGCACGTTTGAAACGGCCACTCGTAACACCTTGGACATTAATGCTGTTCCTGTGGCTAAGAAATTAAGTCACCTGCCTGTCGTCGTGGATCCAAGTCATGGAACAGGAAGTTGGGAATATGTGGCCGCAGGCGCCCGCGCAGGGATTGCTGCCGGCTGTGATGCCTTGATGATTGAGATTCATGATAATCCTGAAGAAGCTTTATCCGATGGGGCTCAGTCGTTGATGCCGGATAAGTTTGAGGAGTTGATGTTGTCTTGCAAACGTGTTGCGCAGGCGGTAGATAGAGACTTATAAGTTTATTCCCCTCCCCTTGTGGGAGGGGCTAGGGGAGGGGGTCGTTGAATGATGTCCCTCTCCCTAACCCTCCCCACAAGGGGGAGGGAATCCAATTAAGGATAGAATATGTTCAACAAAAAACAACTCTTTAGA
>JADFYF010000064.1 GCA_015233165.1 Candidatus Omnitrophota bacterium | reverse complement strand
ATTGGATTAATGGGTGGAATGGATACTTTTCATTTAGTCAGTATAAAAATGAAAGAAGGACAGATTATAGGGATGAGATTTAAAGGTACCAAAAGCACTGTAAGAGAAAGAGAAAATGTGGAATGGCTCAAGGAAGGGAATCAATGGGTTAATAAAGGCGATCCAACTTATCACGATCTTTATGAGAAAGCCCTTGGGCAGATCAAATTAGAAACGCAGGAATGGCAAGCATTAGTAGAACCTATTGATATGAAAGTGGGAGTTGAGATTGCTTCCGCAAGATTTAAACGAACTTTTGAATTTCCTGATGGTTGGAAAGCTGGAAGAGATGTTCCTGCGATAGGACTGACGAAAGATATGGAGACATTTGAACTAGTAGGTATGAAACTAGGAGAAGATAGAAAGATTATAGGATTAAGATTTAGAGGAATAAGAGGTGATTGGAAAAAGGAAGTCGAATGGATTAAAGATGATGACGGATGGGCCAATAAAGATCATGTGTTTTTCCGTCATGCGTATAGGAAAGTCTTGAGTCAGGTGAATGTAGAGAACTCAGAATGGCAGTCACTACAAACACCTGTGGATATGAACCCGAGTATTGATATCTCCCGTAGGAGATTTAACCAGTCTTTTGAATTTCCTGATGGATGGACTGCAGGTAAATCTCTAAAAATAGGGTTGATGAGAAATATGGATATTGTTGAAGTTACAACTGTACGAATCGAGGAGGGGCAGATTGTAGCAATGAAATTTAAAGGAAGAAATGAAAAGGAGCAAGAAGAAGTTGAATGGGTTAAAGATGGCAATGAATGGGTGAATAGGGAGGATATTTTCTTTCGAGACACATACAAGAATGCCTTAAGTCAGGTTAAGTTAGAGATTGAAGACTGGCAGGATTTATCGAATCCTATTGATATGGAAGTAAAGGTTAATAGCATAAGAGGTACGCTTGCGTATACTTTTGAGTTTCCTGATGGATGGATGGCCGGCAAAAGTCTCTCTATAGGTCTTATGAAGGATATGGATACCGTCGTTAAATTAGGAGGAGTAAAGATAAAGGATGGACAAATTGTAGGATTAAAGTTTATAGGAACAAAAGGCAATGAGAAAGAAGAGGCTAAGTGGATTAAAGAGGATGGTCGATGGGTCAATAAACAAAATATATTCTTTCGTGATCTCTACAAGAATGCTTTAAAACAAGCCAATATAGAAACCACGGAATGGCAGGATTTACAAGAACCAATTGATATGAAAATGGTCATGGCTATTGAAGATGGAAAGTTATATCAGTCTTTTGAGTTTCCTGACGGGTGGAAAGCAGGCAAGCACCTTTCTATAGGATTAATGGGAAATATGAGTTCCTTTGAATGGATAGGCATGAAGATAGAAAGCGGAAAGATTATTGGTATGAAGTTCAGAGGAATAAGAGGCGATCTAAGAAAAGAAGTTGAATTAGTCAAGGATGGTAATGGAGGTTGGACCAATAAATACGACATATTTTATCGGGATACTTACAAGAAAGCATTAAGTCAGGTGGTAAGAGAAAAAAAGGAGTGGCAGTTGTTGGCAAACCCGCTAGATATGAAGGTGGGTATACATGCGGCTAATGGACAATTTAAAGATACTTTTGAATTTCCCGATGGATGGAAAATAGGCACCACTCCACCTGCTATTGGTTCGATGGCTGGTGTAGACAGATTTGAATTGCTAGGGTTAAGAATAGAAACAGGACAAATTATAGGGTTACGATTTAGAGGTAGTAGTGAAGCTAAAAATAAGGAAGTGGATTGGATTAAGGGGCCCTCGGGATGGAAAAAGAAAGATGATACATTTTTTGTGGATGCCTATCAGAGCGTATTGACTCAGGTTGAACCAAATATTGAAACTTGGCAATCATTGGCAAAGCCGGTGTCTATAAAGGAAAAAGTCAAAGCCGATGGTGCTTTTTACCAGGATTTTGAGTTTCCGGATGGATGGAAAGTAGATGGATATCTTGCTGTAGGAGGTATGGCCAAGGTTGATACTTTTGAACTGATAGCAGTAAAAATGAAGAATGGGCAAATTGTGAGTATCAGATTTAAAGGAACAAGAGCTAATGAAGAAGAACAGGCAGAATGGGTTAAAGATAAGAATGGGTGGGTTAATAATGAGCAGGTATTCTTCCAAGAGATATATAGCAATGCTTTGAGCCAAGTTAAAGGAGAAAATAGTGGATGGCAGTCTTTAGTTAAACCTTTGGATCTGAGAGAAAGAATAAGTATTCCTACGGGAGAATTTGATCTAGCTTTTGAATTTCCTGATGGCTGGAAAGCAAGCACCAGTAAATCGCGTGCTATTGGATTAATGCAGCATATGTCCTCATTTGACTTGTCAGGGATAAAGATAGAAGGAGGACAGATTACAGGCGTCCGATTTAAAGGAAAAAAAGATGATCAAGAACAGGAAGTTGAATGGGTTAAAGATAATAGTGAGTGGGTTAACCAAGGAGTGCCATTCTATCGTGATGTATACAATAATGCGTTAAGGCAAGTAAAGATTGAAAGTGAAGAATGGCAATTCTTAAAGAATCCTCTTGATATGAAAGTGGGTATTGGACCATCTGGAGCATTTAAGAAATCTTTCGAATTTCCGGAAGGGTGGATTTTTGGGTCAGATAATTTGCGAACTATAGGATTGATGAGTCAAATGGATGCTTTTGAGTTAATAGGTATAAAACTTCAAAAAGGTCAAATTATAGGAATAAGATTCAGAGGAAAGAAGGGGAATAAAGAAGAAGTAGCTGAGTGGGTTAAGGAAAAGAATGAATGGGTAAGTAAAGGGAATCCATTCTTTCGAGACACCTATAGTAAAGCTTTAGGTCAGATTAAAGTAGAAGTTGATGGTTGGCAAATTTTAAAGATACCTTTGGATATGAAGGAAAGAATTTATCTGGCTTCAGTGCAGTTTGGGGATGTTTTTGAATTTCCTGATGGATGGCAGCCAGGAAAGTCGCGGCCTGCGATTGGTATCATGCGTCTTCCAGATACGTTTAAGTTAATAGGCTTAAGAATGGAGAATGGTCAGATTATAGGATTAAGATTCGAAGGAAGAAAAGGCAATGAGATCAAGGAAGCGGAATGGATCAAAGGTAATAATAAATGGGTGTATAAATATAATTTATTCTTTGAGGATTCCTATAAAAAAGCCTTGAGTCAGGTGAACTCAGACATTAAGGGGTGGCAAGCTTTATCAGAATTAATAGATATAAAACTAGGTATAGATTCTATAGGGAAATTTAAGCAGTCTTTTGAGTTTCCAGGAGGATGGAGAGCTGGCAAGCCTCTTCCTACAGGCTTGATGAGAGATATGGATAGTTTTCAGGTAACGGCTATAAGTATTGAAGATGGTCAAATTATAGGAGTGAGATTCAAGGGAGCAAGAGGAAGTGAAGAAAAGGAAGTCGATTGGATTAAGAAGGGTAATGGATGGGTCAAAAGCAGTGATGAAGATGATAAGCAAGTAGATGATAAGATTAATGATACGTTCTTCCCAGATTCCTACCGAACTGTGTTAAGTCAAGTCAATACAGAAAAACAAGAATGGCAATTATTAAAAGATCCCATGGATATGAAAGCAGGAATTTCTAATTCCGGAGGAACATTTTATCGTTCTTTTCAGTTTCCCGATGGATGGAAGTCAGGAAAGCATCTTCCTATAGGCTTAATGACAGATATGGATACATTTGAATTGATAGGTTTAGAAATAAACAAGGAGAAGATCGTTGGATTAAGGTTTAAGGGAACTAGAGGAAATAAACAGGCGGAAGTTGAGTGGGTCAAAAGAGAAGATCAATGGGTTAGCCAAGGGGATCCATTTTTCCGTGATGCTTATAAGCAAGCTTTAAGCCGGGTTAAGGCTGAGATCCAAGGATGGCAATATTTAGCAGAGCCAATTGATATGAAAAAGAGAATTAATTGTTCCAATGGAACATTCGATCAGTCTTTTGAATTTCCGGGAAGATGGAAGGCAGGAAAGCAGCTTGGCATAGGTTCAATGAAGGGTGTGGACAGATTTGAATTGGTAGGTTTAGAAATAGAGAAAGAGCAAATAGTCGGATTAAGATTTAAAGGAACCAGTGGAGATGAACAGGGGGAAGTGGATTGGGTAAAAAGGGAAAATCAATGGGTGGGACAGGGGAATCCATTTTTCCGTGATGCTTATAAGAAGGCTTTAAGCAAAGTTAATGTAAACATTCGTGGATGGCAACTTTTAGAAAAACCAATGGGTATGAAAGAGAAAATTGATAATTCCAGAGGGAAATTTGATAAGTCTTTTGAATTTCCCGATGGATGGAAGTCAGGAGATTCGCTTTCCATAGGATTAATGGCAGATATGGATACCTTTGAATTGATAGGCTTGGAAATAAACAACGAGCAGATATTCGGATTAAGGTTTAGGGGAACAAAAGGAGATAAACAGGCAGAGGTTGAATGGATCAAAAGAGATGACCGATGGATGAGAAAGGATGATTTATTTTTTCAAGATGCCTATAAGAAAGCTTTAAGCAAAGTTAATGTCAATATTCGTGGATGGCAATCTTTAGAAGAACCAATTGATATGAAAGAAAAAATTGATAATTTCAAAGGACTATTTGATAAGTCTTTTGAATTTCCTGATGGATGGAAGTCAGGAAAATCGCTTTCCATAGGCTTCATGAGAGATGTGGATACTTTTGAATTAGTAGGCTTAGAAATAAACGAAAAGCAAATAGTCGGATTAAGATTTAAAGGAGCCAGCGGAGATGAACAGACGGAAGTCGAGTGGATCAAAAAGGAAAATCAATGGGTAGGTCAAGGGGATCCATTTTTCCGTGATACATATAGAGAGGCTTTAAGCAAAGTTAATGTAAACATTCATGGATGGCAATCTTTAGAAGAACCAATTGGTATGAAAGAAAGGATTGATAATTCCAAAGGAAGATTTTATAAGTCTTTCGAATTTCCTGGAGGATGGAAGGTGAGTGGCGGGGATGTTTCTATTGGATTGATGACAAATATGGATACGTTTGAATTGGTTGGTTTACAAATCAGAGAAGGGCAAATAGTAGCTTCGAGATTTAAGGGAACAAAAGATGGAAAAGAAAAAGATGTTGATTGGGTTAAGAAATCAGACGGAAGTTGGGAAAAGAATATTTCAGCTACATTTGAGGGAGAAGTTTCTCGTCTGTCGGATGAGCTTAGCGATACCATTAAGGATGTATTAGGCGCTCTTGCTTTGGACCAGGAGAATCAAATAAATTTGGCAGGCTTGTTATTTGAGCTCTTTCCTAATCGTTTTACGAGCGAGAAATATAAGAATATCAATTTATTAGATTTGCTTGAGGGGAAGTTCTTTGAGAATTTAGAGGGAAGAGAACGGCCGGTCAATAGTCCAACGGGCTTTGTGAATGATGAACAAATCGAGCAGTTACTTGGACGTCTTGAGGTAATGATTACAGACGATAAAGCCAAAGAGAAGATTGTCGATTTTGGAAAAGGATTGGAATTAAAGAACTGGCGACGGAATTTTATGAAGGATACTTCGGGTGCTAGGGATGCTTTACGTATCAAGATTCAGGATACTAAAGAAGGTGTCTATAAGCTTGTTTTACAAGCTATTGCCAATCAAGATCAGGAAATCCTGGCATTAGATCAATTGATTCGTGACCGCCGTCTTCTAAAAGAAGGAAAGTCCTTATCTTATATTCAGCTCGAGAATTTAGTGCGTATGCTCAAAGAAAAGAAAATAATTCTAGGTGATGAACCTGGGATGGGTAAGACGATCGAGATTCTACTGTTTGCTCTTTTAGCGGATGAAGGTAAAGCCAAGGAAATTATGATTGCGACAGGTCCTTTGATTGGAAAAGCGTCATTTGAGCGGGATTACGACAAATGGTTCTCTGATGAGACAAAGCAAAGCTTGGAACTTGTTAAAATAGATAGCGAAACTGATCTTGTTACACGCCGTGAAATTTTAAATCAAATGAGTATTCCTTCGGATAAGCGGAATGGAAAGAAGCGTATCACACTTTGGAATTACCATTATTTTACGCAGCCTTCGGTACAGGATTTATTGAAAGAAGTTAAGATTGATGTGCTTGCTTTTGATGAAGCTCATTGGCTTAAAAGCGAGGAAGCTTTGAGGACAAAGGCTGCTATGCAATTAAAAGCTCCTTGGATGGTGTTATCTACGGGAACACCGGTTGATAATAATTCGGATGATTTGCGTTTGCTTTTGCAAATGGTCACGGATGAAGAGACCGAAGTGGATCCTCAAATAAAAACGTTGATACCGTTCTTGCAAACAGAGAGGACTTTTAAACAATTATTTAATGAGAATAACTTATACCGTCTTCAATATTTACGGCAATTGATCAAGCGCAAGATGGTGCGTCAGATTAAAGAAGAAGTTATGTCCGATGATTTGCCAGTTAAAAGAGAGCAAGTGATTCGGTTAAATCTGATAGAAGGTCAGATGATTTGGAATGGTCAAAAGATCGAATTAAGAACAGCGGAAGAAATTGAGCGAAAAATTAACCCATTTGTTAAGCAACAAAAGCTGTATGAGGCTGTTTATCATTGGATTAAGAAACCTGAGAATAAGAATTATCTTTTAGGCGGCTTAGGTACGTTGCGCTATATTTTATCGGATCCTGAGTCTGCTGTTAACTCTACTGAGGAAAGTGTTTTACGAGATTTTATACGTGAACAAGCTCGTCAATTAGATCAAGATTATGGATCAGTTTGGATCAGTATTAAAGAGCGGACTCTGGAACATCTACGGTTGTCGTTAGATCAGCAGAAATTCTTATTATTTTCTAATTATTTAGGAAGTATTAAGCGCTATCAGAGGCTTTTTGGAAATCAGGCTAGGAGTATTGTTGGAGACGTTAAAGAGGATGAGCGTACCAATATCCGTAAACAATTTCAAGAAAACACGAATGAAGTAATGGAAGTGCTTGGGACTTATGATACGACCGGTCAAGCCGCGGATTTTACAAGAGCCAAAGTTTTAATTGTGGAATCGCCAGCTAACCGGCGTTCTCAAGAAAAGCAAGCGATCGATCGTACCTTTAGACGTCCTGATCAAGGAGTACATCCTCATTTGGAAGATGGTGTTGATGTACTGCGGCTTATCGTTGATGATTGGGAGACTATCCCTTCCGCGGATAAGCATTATCAAAAGCTCAATGAGTTTAAGGAGATTCTGGCTAGATTATTAGAGGATGGTAATTTTTCACCTAAGTTGGTTGAAACGTATGACCAGCTAACCAACCAACGAAATCGGAAATTCTTTCAAGGAATTGCACCTACGATTCAAGCGCAGATAGCCAATCAAATGTCGGAGGCTATCCGGTTAAGCCGGCAAGGAGAGTATTCAGAGAGTGAAGATAGATGGAGTCATCTGGCTCAAGTGTATTCTGAGAATCTAGATGCGACGGCAAGTCATAGTTTGACAGTATTTACACTTTTAAAATTATTACAATTGCAGGAAATGGAACTGATTCATATCCCTAAGAATAGCCAGTGGGTTTTTGCCCCGTCTGGTCCAGGGCTTGGTATGCGAGTCATTCATCAGCTAAGAGCTGAATTTAAACAGGCAGGGGTGCCTTTATTTGATGATACTCATAAACAAGTCCTGAACGCCGATGAATTAGACTTTAGTCCTCAGATGCAACAAAAGGCTAGAGAAGTTTTGGGAGCTTGGAATATCGAGACAAAACAGCATCAAGTGAATGTTGTGCAAGATCAATGGCCCATTGATGGTGGGAGTAAAGATGTTTTAGAGTCGAGTGAGATTTGGACGTTCGCGGATTATAAGCCTAACCAAAAGGGAGTTAATCCTAAAGTTTGGTTTTTAAGCGAAGCTAATCGTATATTGAAAACAAATGGTATTTTGATTTTAAGCAGTCATCATTTGGATTTTAGTGAAGCTTTTTTAAAGAATGTCGGTGCTTTTGGTTTTAGAGTGATTAATGGCAATGACCAAGTTTTACAGTTAGATAATAAAGAATTACGAGAGGGTATTATTGGTGAGGGATATAAAGAGCAATTAAAGAAGGTGCGAGCACACTTAAAGAATGCGAGAGTCATTTATTTAGTCAAAGAAAAAGAAGTGGACCACACCACAACCCATCTTAAGAATCTCAATGGTTTGAATTTGACTTTTGAAGAGCAGATACAGCTTGAGGCCAAAGGGGAATTTCAGGCAGGTATTCAAAATGGTGATGTTGATTTTACTAATTTTCCCTGGGATTCTTTATCCAAAGACATGTTGAAAATCAATTCAGAAGGCATGTACGATAAAACCAATGATTTACCTGATAATATCAGGGCTCCAGCTGATGAGTTGAGAAATATTTTAATGAATTGGGTAGGCAAAAGTGGTCAAGGTTATCGGAGTATGTGGATTGGAGATGTATCAGCAAAGATTGAAAGGGAAGGGCAAATATTTACAAGTACCAAAGAATTCAAAAGGGCACAGCAACTAGTTAAGCAGGTTGTAGAAGGTTTCAATGCTGCTATTCCATTGGCTTCTAAAGAAGAAAAGAATATTTTAGAACTTTTAAAGGCGAGTTATGTGAATGCTAATAAAGTGCTTAATGCAGATCAGGCTTTAGTGAGCAATACTGGTGGTATCGACTTTAACTCCGATAAAATGAATTTAGAGACCCGCAATCAAGGAGGTGAAATTAAATTTCACCTCGACCCCGCACAGCTCGCCCAACTTCAAAACGCCCCTGGGTTTACTCCAGTGATTATTAGTATTCAGCCAATGACTAATATTAAATTATTTCTTGGCTTAACAAATACCGACGATAAAACAGTTGGCGTTTAAGGAAAGTTTACTGATTGTTAAATATTCAAAATTTATATTGACTTTTAGTCAAATATAATTCTTGACAAAAATATCACTTCTGATAATATCATCACCGTAGTTAAGAATTAGTTTCAACCGATTTCCCCGATCGGTCAATAGTAGTAGAAAATTTCCCCTAAAAGCAGTTAGTTCAATTTTGGTAGTTTAACGCAGCTCAATTTCTTTTCCCCCAAATTAAAGAAGTTGAACTTGTAAGATGTCTTTTTTGAAAAGGACGCCTAGTTATGCGTGCGATTCCACAAAAAATTCAAATCTTGAAGTTCAT
>JADFYF010000063.1:8223-9220 GCA_015233165.1 Candidatus Omnitrophota bacterium | reverse complement strand
TTTGGTCCTCAACTTCTTGGAACCTACGCCAGGGCCATGACCTTGTATTATCCGGTGGCATTATTGTATTTCTTTAGCGCGTACACCTTTTATACGTATTTGGCCGGGGGAGTTCTGGGAGTTAAGACGTTTTGGCGTAATATTGTACCTGTGTCTTTGACAGCCTGGGCGACAGGATCTTCGGTGGCAACCATTCCTTGCAATCTGGAAGCGGCCGATAAAAGCGGCGTTCCTCAGGATATTCGTGAGATTATTATTCCGATGGGAGCCACGATTCATTTAGAAGGTTCCTGTCTTTCTGCTATTTTAAAAATTTCTTTGTTATTTGGATTATTTCACATGGAGTTCTCCAGTCCGATGATCATTATTACGGCCGTCGGAGTCGCCCTTTTAGGGGGCGCTGTGATGGCGGGGATTCCCGGAGGAGGATTTCTAGGGGAGCTGCTCATTGTGATGATGTATGGTTTTCCTATTGAAGCCTTGCCGATTATATCGATGATTGGAACGCTGGGTGATCCTCCGGCGACGATGGTGAACGCCGTGGGAGACAATGTTTCGAGCATGCTGGTTTCAAGATTGATGGGTGGCAAGAATTGGATGAACAAGAATGATCAAACCCTCCACACTTAATTCCAAAGAAATTATTAACGCCTCTATTCTGATTGCCGCCCTGGGCTATTTCGTCGACATTTACGATTTGATTCTCTTTAGTATCGTCCGAGTCAAAAGTCTTCAGGGGATTGGCCTGTCTGGGGATCAGCTTCTTTCTCAAGGGGTCTTTCTCATTAATATGCAAATGGGAGGGATGCTCTTAGGGGGAATTCTCTGGGGCATCTTAGGCGATAAAAAAGGAAGACTTTCTGTTCTGTTGGGTTCGATCTGTTTGTACTCAGTAGCGAATATCGCGAATGGCTTTGTTCACAGTGTTCCAACCTATGCCTTCTGGCGTTTTATGGCGGGAGTGGGGTTGGCAGGAGAATTGGGAGCAGGGATTACC
>JADFYF010000063.1:0-8200 GCA_015233165.1 Candidatus Omnitrophota bacterium | reverse complement strand
ACCTTGGTCAGTGAAGTGATGTCTAAAGAAACTCGTGGTTATGGCACAATGATTGTCTCTGTAGTCGGTATTCTAGGAGCCGTATTAGCCGCCTTGGTGGGGGACTTGTTTGACTGGCGCGTGGCTTATTTTGTTGGTGGAGCCATGGGCTTAGGTCTTTTGGTTCTTCGTTTCAAAGCCTGTGAGTCAGGAATGTTTCAGGGGATTAAAGAACAGGTTGTTAAACGAGGTTCGTTTCTTTTAATTTTTAAATCCAAGAAAAATACGTTACGTTATTTATCTTGTATTTTAATCGGTGTTCCCCTATGGTTTGTCGTCGGAATATTAGACACATTCTCCCCGGAGTTCGGTAAGGTCTTAAAGATGGTCGAAATCCCCAAAGCGTCAACCGCCGTGATGTGCGCCTATATTGGTATTTCTTTAGGGGGGCTAGTGAGTGGATGTCTGTCTCAGGTTTTTAAGAATCGTCGAGCCGTCACAGCTATGTTTATGGGGCTAAATGCCGCCTTTATCCTTGTGTATCTTTTGAATCCCTCTCCGAGTCTAGGGGTGTTTTATATGACCTGTTTGGGCCTAGGGTTTGCCAGTGGCTACTGGACTCTGTTTGTGACGATCGCTGCAGAACAATTTGGCACCAATATTCGCGCGACCGTAGCGACCACGGTTCCTAATTTTGTCCGGGGCGCTCTAGTGCCATTGACGCTGAGTTTTCAATATTTAAAGAATCACTATGGCATTATCGAGGGAGCCTCCATCGTGGGTTGTGTTTGTATTGGATTGGCTTTTATCGCTTTAGCAGGCGTGGAAGAGACATACGGCAAGTCGCTCAATTACGTGGAATAAAAGTTGATTTTTATATAATGGGAATTGACTTTGTATAAATCGGGGGTAAGATAAAAAAAGATAAAGATTTTATTAACACTATTTTTAATTTTGTAAGGGGATTGTATGAAAAAATTTGTTTTGCTTCTGGTCGCTGTTTTTGCTGTGTCAACCCTGATTGGTTGTAATAAGAAGAAGTCCCAAGACGCTGCATTAGATAGCATGACAAATGGTGTTACTTCAGAGAATGTGGTATCCGTCACAGACAACAATGCCGCTGTTGCTGTTGGTAATAATATCCCTGTTGTGGTGGATAATTCAGAAGCATTGCCACAAACAACTGGTGATATGGCTGCAGGTGTTGTTTCCGCTGCTGTTTCTGATAAGCCTACTCCAAAACAAATTCAACAAGCTCTTAAGAATGCAGGATTTTATACAGGTAAGATCGACGGGAATATTGGTCCTAAGACCAAGAAAGCTGTTGAAGAATTTCAAGCTCAAAATGGTCTGAAAGCTGATGGTAAGGTGGGTGCTAAAACCTGGAAGGCTTTATCTGCTCATTTAGGTCAATCCACCGAGGTGGCTAATCCTACCGCTCAAGCTCAAATGGTGGGTCAACAATAAAAAGAGGCCTGTAATATTTGACAAATAATGGAAAGTATTGCATACTTTCCAATCAGTATGGTAAATGGTTTTTTGTCGCAATAAGTTTTGCGACCTGTTTACTGAGAAGAAACAAACAAGGAGGAAGTTGTAATGGCAAAAGGTAAAGTGAAGTGGTTCAATAATCAAAAAGGTTATGGTTTTATTACCCCAGAGAATGGTAAAGATGTTTTCGTACATCATACCGCGATTAAAAGTGATGGTTATAGAACCTTAGAAGAAGGACAGGATGTTGAGTTTGAAATTCAACAAGGTCCTAAAGGTGAACAGGCCATCAATGTAACTAAAGCTTAAGATGATACTCCTAAAGGCCCGGTTTTTTAACCGGGCCTTTTTAATAATAAGTGGAATTAAAAATCCTTGAACCTTTCCAAGGGTTTTTTTATTTGTAGACTATGGACATTATTAAAAGAGAAAAATTAGAAGTTCCAGGTGGGCATAAGAAAGTCTTGATGCATTCCTGTTGCGCTCCTTGTTCGGGGGAGGCGATGGAAGCGATGGTGGCATCCGAGATTGAGTTTACGGTGTTCTTTTATAATCCCAATATTCATCCTCGTCGTGAATATGATATTCGTAAGAATGAAAATATTGAATTTGCCAAGAAAATGAATATTCCTTTTATCGATGCGGATTATGATACGACCAATTGGTTTGATCGAGTCCAGGGAATGGAAATGGAACCAGAACGTGGTCAGCGATGCACCGTATGTTTTGATATGCGTTTTGAGCGTACAGCCCTTTATGCTAAGGAACATGGTTTTCATGTGATTACATCTTCCTTAGGGATTTCCCGTTGGAAGAATATGAATCAGATTAATCGTTCTGGAGAACGAGCGGCTAAGCGTTATGAGGGGATGATTTACTGGACTTACAATTGGAGAAAAGGCGGGGGGTCTTTACGGATGTATGAGATTTCTAAGCGGGAGAATTTTTATCAACAGGAGTATTGCGGATGTGCGTATTCGTTAAGAGATACGAACCTTCATCGTCTTTCAAAAGGTAAGGAACGTATTGAGATTGGAGAGAAATTCTATGGCGCAGTATAAGACAGAAACAGGTGGCGGTGTCGTTATTAGTAAAAAAGGCAAGGTTCTTCTGGTTAATCAGAGAGGATCGTCGTGGTCCTTGCCTAAGGGACATATTGAAGAAGGCGAAGATGCTCTAAAGGCAGCTATTCGTGAGATTGAAGAGGAAACAGGTATCATCCGTCTGAATCTCATTAAGAAATTAGGTTCTTATACACGGTATAAGATTGGCATTGACGGTCGAGATGATACCAGTGAACTGAAGCTGATTCATATCTTTCATTTCACCACGGATGAGTTGAAGCTGGCGCCTAAGGATCCTGATCATCCTGAGGCCCGTTGGATTCATCCAGATGACGTGGAAGGTTTATTAACCCATCCTAAGGACAGGGCTTTTTTCAAAAGTATCCGTCTATTGATTAAATAAGCTATGACAAATTCTTACATTCTAAAAAAGAAATCCTCGATTCACGGTTATGGTATTTTTGCTAAGACATTCATTCCTAAAGGAACACGTATTATTGAATATGTGGGCGAGAAAATCACCAAGGCGGAGTCTAATCGACGGGGGCCTAAATTAGTGGCGTACGCTAAGAATCATAAAGAGCAGGGGGCTGTTTATTTATTTGTGCTAAATAGTCGATATGATATCGACGGACATGTATCTTATAATACAGCCAAATATATCAATCACTCCTGTAAACCTAACTGTGAAGTGGATATTATCAAAGGACATATCTGGATTATTGCTTTAAGAGACATTCAAAAGGGCGAGGAGCTTTATTACAATTACGGATACGATGATATTACGGAGTATGAAGATCATCCTTGTTATTGTAAAACGGATCGTTGTATCGGTTACATCCTAGCCGAAGACAGTTGGCCCAAGCTTAAGAGATATTTAGCTAAGAAAAAAGAGGCATAATTTTTCGTTTTATAACAGGATTAAAACATGATCAAAGATTTCATTCTCGTGGGTTGTGGAGGCGCTTTAGGTTCCATTCTTCGGTATTTCTCGATATCCGTTGTTAATCGATGGCCTGTGTTCGCTAGCTTTCCATGGGGGACTTTAACGGTTAATGTTCTAGGGTGCCTGATCATCGGATTTTTAGGAGGATTAGCCTCCTCCAGACAAATCTTTGCTGACACTGGACGGTTATTCTTTTTTACGGGCGTTCTGGGTGGGTTTACCACTTTTTCTGCTTTTGGATTGGAAACCTATTATTTGTTTCGCACGTCTCAGTTCTTTTTTGCTTTTGGAAATATTTTCTTGCAACTTTTTTTAGGGATTGGGGCTGTTGCCTTGGGATACTGGCTATCTGAATTTCTTTAACCAAATCTTAACACAAACTTAATTTATAATTTATTTGTATGGGCTAGACTTAAGAGGTAACCAATAGGACACCCAATACATATGGCTAAAAAAAGAGTTTTAGTTGTTGAAGATGACCGTGATATTAATGAGTTGATCCGCTACAATCTTGAACGAGAAGGCTTTGAAGTGATTTCCCTTTATGACGGCGGTCAAGTCGTTGATGTTGTATCCACCCGAAAACCTGACTTAGTTTTGTTGGATCTCATGCTTCCTGAATGTGATGGTTTAGAGATTTGTCGTCAGCTTAAAGGCGAATCGGCCACAGCTTTAATTCCTGTGATTATGATTACAGCCAAGGGAACGGAATCTGATATGGTGGTGGGGCTTTCGATGGGGGCGGATGACTATCTGCCTAAACCTTTTAGTCCTCAGGTTTTGTTGGCGCGTATCAAGGCTCTTCTTCGAAGAGTCACAGGTTCTTTGGAATCAGCGGTTGTTTCAGATTTTCGTCAATGGGGTGACCTAACCCTGGATTTACTTAAACATAAACTGACCTTCAAGAAACATGTGATTGAATTAACCAGCATTGAATTTAATATTCTAGAATTTCTCTCCAGATCCCCCGGTCGTGTTTTTAGTCGTGAACAAATCCTTGATGGGGTTTGGAAGGAGGGGAAGTTTATTGTCGATAGAGCCGTAGATGTTCATATCCGGGGGCTTCGCAAGAAATTAGGTCCTGCCGAAGATTATATTGAAACAGTCCGTGGAGCAGGGTATCGCTTCAAGGAAGTTGAATAATGTTGAGCAGTATCATCCTTCCGATTCTTTTTATCATTATCATTGCTTTAAGTATTAAATGTTACCGTCATTCTCGTCGTATTCATGAAATCCGTCGTGTCATCCGTAGTTTTTCTCAGGGAGATTTCTCATCCCGCATGGTGCTTGCCCCTTCAGATAGGCTTGGCGATGTTGCTCTTAATATTAATGAATTGGCTCAGGAGATTCAAAGACGTCTGCAGGAAATGACCAATGAGAAGGAGAAGCTCGAGGCTATTCTTTCTAATATGGCCGAAGGAGTCTTGGTCATTTCGGCGCAGGAGCGTCTGCTGCATTTAAGTCCTCGATTTTTAGATATGTTTGAAGTGCGTTCCCAGGATTGGTCTAAGAAATACTATTGGGAGATTATTGCTAATCAAACGATCAATGAATCCATTCGCGAGGCGATCACACATAAGAAGGTTCTTAGACGCAACATCACCCTCGTTCATCCTCAGGAAATATTCTTTACAGTGCTTATTTCGCCTGTGATGGATGCATCAGGGGTTTTAATGAGTGTGGTGGCCGTCTTTCATGATGTCACAGAGTTTAAGAAATATGAACGTCTTCGCACAGAGTTTGTGGCGAATGTTTCTCACGAGTTAAAGACTCCTTTGACATCTATTAAAGGATTCGTGGAAACTCTACAGGCTGGAGCCATCGACGATAAGACCCATGCCCTTCGATTCTTGGATATTATTGCCAAGCAAACCCGTCGTTTGGAAGATTTGGTTCAGGATCTTTTAATTCTTTCCTCGTTAGAATCCAAAGATGTCAAAATGAACTTTATTCAATCAGGAGTTGCTTCAGTCATTTCTTCTGTTGTTTTAATGAAGAAGAAACAAATGGAAGAACAGGGGCAGACTTTAGAGGTGGATATTGCCCCTGATTTGCCCTTCATTCTGATGGATACTCAACGCATGGAGCAGGTTTTCTTAAACCTCTTAGATAATGCAGTTAAATTTACTCCGGCAGGTGGCAAGATTAAGATAAAGGCTGGGATCGAAAAAAGACATATACGAGTGGATATTATTGATAATGGCCCTGGAATATCGTCGGAGAATCTGAGTCGTATTTTTGAGCGTTTCTTTAGGGCGGATAAGTCTCGTAATCAGGAAACAGGTGGGACTGGTTTAGGGCTTTCGATTGTTAAGCATATTGTAGAGGCTCATCAAGGCACGGTTAATGTGGAAAGCACCTTAGGAAGAGGGGCCAGCTTTTCTGTGTATTTACCTCTAGATATGATATAATTTTCGTATGAAGGTTATCAAATTATTAATTTTAGTTTTTATCTTATTCTTTGGAATAGCTTCAGCGGAAGCTTCCATGGATCTCTCCCAACATGGCCCACAGTTAATAAAAGCCCCCTTTCCTATTAGGTATCGATTTGAAATGAAACATCATAAGAGTTGGTTAAAGTCCACCTATGATGAACGCAAGGAATTCTTAACGGAGTGGTATACTCGTCAAAAGGATGAGGAGACGGCTGCTAAGGAAAAAGCGAAGGCAGAACTAGATGCGCAGCGTGAATTGCAGAATCAAAAGAAGGAAGAGAAAAAGCGTTTAGAGGAGATGGATAAGGAGAGCCAAAGAGCCAAACTGAATGAAGCTAAAGAAACAGAAACTCAGAAGAAAGATTTTGATAAGGTTGTTACAGACCAGCAGAGACAACTTGAGAGATTGCAAAAGCTTACCAGATAGAATTCCCCATGAATAAGCCATATAAAGCAGTGATTTTTGATATGGATGGTGTCATTACAGATACCATGCCGTATCACTTTCGTGCCTGGAAGACGATATTTGCTGCTTACGGCGTACATGTTACCCATGAAGATATCTATAAACGTGAAGGACAAAAGGGTATTGAAAGTTTACGGGAATTATTTAAAGAAAAGAATGTTCCTTTTAAAGAAGAGTTAACCCAAAGACTTCTTAAGGAGAAAGAAGATCTTTTTAAGAAGATTTTTAAACGCAGGTTTATTGTGGGTAGTCGTTCATTGATTAAAAGTCTTAAGCGTCGAGGGTATCAGGTGGCCTTGGTGACGGGGACTTCTCGTCATGAAGCAAAGCACTTGTTGCCTAAGGCTCTTTGGGATTGTTTTGCGGTTAGGGTGTGTGGTTCCGACGTACAAAATGGTAAGCCACATCCTGAACCGTATTTAAGGGCCTTATCTCAATTAGGGATTAAGGCTTCAGAAGCCGTGGTGATTGAAAATGCCCCTTTTGGGATAGCCTCAGCGAAGGCGGCGGGATTGAGATGTCTGGCATTAGAAACCTCCCTACCTAAGAGGTATTTAAAACAGGCCGATAAAGTTTTTAGTTCCTATCAGGGTTTAAACAATGAAATCAAAGCCTAAAATTGTATTACTTTATAAGAACAGCACCTACGCGGAATATTTTCTGAATACTCAGCGACGATTTTCTCGGTTAAAGGGGCTTTTTAATTCCGAGGAAGTTCAGAGATTTCGTAAAACTCATGAGAGTCATTTCGTGGCCCTATCCTACGTGGAGGCTGTTTTAAAAGATGCGGGTTTAAAATACACCAAGCTTTGTCGAGGGACGCCATTCAATTATCATCGGTTTGATTTTGTCATTACCTTTGGAGGCGATGGTACCTTTCTTGAAGCGGCTCGTAATGTTAAGAAGCAGAAAATTTGGGGCGTTAACTCTGATCCTAAATGGAGTGTGGGACGGTTTTGTTCAGGGAATCCTAAGAATTTCAAATCTATGCTGGAAGATATCTTAAAGGATCAATATCGAACAAAGATTTTTAATCGTCTGCAATTAGATTTTGATAATGGAACGCAGGGGATCGTGGCTCTTAATGACGTATTAATTTGTCATCAAAATCCCGCCGCCATGAGCAGGTATAATCTAAAGCTGGCTAAGGAGAAGGAAGAACAAAAATCTTCAGGTGTTTGGGTTTCCACGGCAGCAGGGTCTTCGGGCGCTATTTTTTCTGCAGGAGGAAAACTATTGCCGGAGCAAAGTCCACTGATTCAATATCGACCACGGGAGCTTTATCTGGGGAGTGGTTTAAAGTATAACTTTACAGGGAACGTTATTACGCCCAAACAAGAATTTCTGGTAACCTCCTTAATGCGAGAAGGAGTGATCTTTGTCGACGGTTCCCATGTTTGCCTTCCTTTCTCATTTGGAACAACCGTTAAGATTTACAAATCATCGCATCCACTGAAGGTCATCTGGTCATGAAATCCATTGTGTTAGTCAGTCATGGCAGTTATTCTCCTATTACTAAGGAGGAGGTGACTCATTTGTTGGAAATCCTCAAAGCAAGAACGGGGGTTCAGATTTTTGAATTGGCTTTTTTGGAGGTTGAAATTCCTGATATCTCCATGGGATTAGATACCTGTGTCCAAAAGGGAGCTTCTGAGGTTTTGGTTCTGTTAAACTTTCTTAACTCTGGTCGTCATGTCAGTAAGGATATTCCCAGAATTGTTGAAGAAGCCCGCCAGAAGCATCCTCATGTCAAATTTGCGATCAGCCCGCCGATTGGTCAGCATCTTAAAATTGCGGATTTGTTTGTTGATTTGATTAA
>JADFYF010000062.1 GCA_015233165.1 Candidatus Omnitrophota bacterium | reverse complement strand
AGCGTATTCAATCAACTTCTTTTGCGATAAATTCAGATTCCACAGCTGGTTGAGCCCCAAAAGAACAGTCGCTGCGTTACTGGACCCTCCGGCAAGTCCGGCAGCTACCGGAATTCGTTTCCTGATAGTCATGGAAACACCCTCTTTGATGCCAAAATCATTCTGCAGCTTAAGGGCAATCTTATAAACCAAATTCTTAGGACCCAAAGGCACATGAGGATGATTACAAGAAATATGAATCCCGAAAGACCTCTTCTTTAAGGTAATCGTATCATGCAGATCAATCCGTTCAAAAATGGTTCTTAACTGATGAAACCCATCCGGCCTTTTCCCAAGGACGTTTAAAACAAGATTAAGTTTGGCGTAAGAATTAAGCGTGATGGACGTCATGAGGATTATTTAGCGGTATGATATTGGGCGCCTTGATTACGCGCAGAAGTTTTATTAAGCTCTTCGAGCTTTTGAGAAAGTTTAATTTGTTTGGGGTCCATTGCCAGTGACTTCTGCCAAAATTGACGAGCAAGAGCCGGCTCATGACTGGCGTTGTACACATCTCCCATGTGTTCAAAAATAACAGGATCAGTGATAAACTTCTGAGCTTTTTCAAAAGCCATCAAAGCTTCCTGATTAAAGCCTTGTTTAAACAAAACCCATCCTAAGGTGTCATAGTACGCCCCGTTAGTAGGATCCAAATCAATCGCCCTTTTAACCATCTTTAACGCCTCATAAAGATTAATCCCCTCATCGGCATACAAATAGGCTAAACAGTTCAGAGCTCCATCATGATTAAACTCGACACTTAAAACTCTTCTGAAATCTTCCTTAGCTTTCTCTTTTTCACCTAATTCTAAATAAATATTTCCCTCTAAGTATAACGCAGATACATTCTTGGGTTGAAACCGAAGAACTTGACTTAATTGTTCCTGAGCCTGAGGAAACTTTCTTAAGGCATAATACAACTGAGCTAAATACGCATGAACATCACTATTATCAGGGTTATCTTGAGCCGCCATTTTTAATACGGCTTCGTATTCATTGGCTGCTAATGGGAAATTCTTTTGGGTGGAATAAATCAGCGCTAACATATAGTGCGCTTCTGAGGAATTGGGATTTACTTTCAGAACAAATTTAAACTGACGAATAGCTTCATTGAGACGACCAAGACGGGCGTAGTAAGATCCTAATCTTAAATGCGGCAGGGCTTCCTGAGAATTATACTTGAGCGATTTCTCATACTCATTCATGGCCTGCTGATTATCACCCTGTAAATCATCAACAGACGCCATAATATAATGCGCTAACGCCTTAGATTGAGCCCGAATCTGGGCCTCATCTGCCTGGCTTAATCCCGAAAGACTCCAAAACAAAAAGCCAGTGGTCAAAACTAAGACACACTGACAACGCCGATTAAGCATAGCTATTCTCCAGTTAAAGGTAAACAGAGCAAAGGGTTCGGTTTTTCAACCGCCCTCTGCTCTTAACCTTTAACTTATCTTGTAGCGCGCTTCTTTAAATGACGTAAAGCCTTACGTAATTTCTTACGTTTATGCGTGCGAATCTTGACGCGTTTTCTTTTTCTACCGCAGGGCATTAGTACTCCTTTTGTTGTTAGTAAATCAATTTATTCAATGAATATTCAATAATTCCCTCGGCGCCGGCATCTTTAAGCGCAGGAATAATCTGACGAACAGTGGATTCTTCAATGACCGTCTCTAAGGCAACCCACCCATCCTTGGTTAAAGGAGCCACGGTAGGATTTCTTAAAGCCGTTAAAACTTTTAGAACATGATCTAAATTCTTCTCAGACACATTCATCTTAAGACCAACCATATTTTTGGCATCCAAGGCCCCGCGCAACAGCATAATCACCTGTTCCATCTTCTTTTTCTTCCAGGGATCCTTAATCGCTTTCTTATTAGCAATGAACTGCGTGCTGGATTCACATAACGTCTCGACGATACGAAGTTTGTTGGCCCGTAAAGAAGAACCTGTCTCGGTTAACTCCACAATAGCATCCACCAAACCGGAAGCAACCTTAGCTTCAGTAGCTCCCCAGGAAAATTCCACGTGAGCCTTGACCTTGTGCTTGGCTAAATACTTCTTGGTGATATTTACAACTTCAGTGGCAATCTTCTTGCCTTCTAAATCTTTAGGTGTCTTAATGGAAGAACTTTCAGGAACAGCTAAAACCCAACGCACCTTATTGGTGGTTGCTTTGGCATATTGAAGTTCTGCTAAACGCTCGACATCGGAAGAATTTTCTTCAATCCAGTCATTCCCCGTGATACCGCAATCCAGGGTTTCATCTTCCACATAACGAGACATTTCCTGAGCGCGCAAAAGCACCGGAGAAATATCCTCGTCGTCAATTTGAGGAAAATAAGAACGGGATGAGACAACAACCCTAAAACCCGCCTTTTCAAAGAGGGCTACGGTTGCATCTTGTAAACTGCCTTTAGGTAAACCAAGTTTTAACTTTTTCATAAATTTTCACTTTAAATATGTTTATGGTTAAAAGTGTGAGCGACAATTATAGCAATGGGTTAGCAAATGTAAAGCAGTAAAAAATGATAACCGTGATAAGCACTGATAGATTTCCTAATCCAGAATACCCTTCCCTCTTAAACCTTCGCCAACTCCGGCCCCTTACCAGCTTGCAGCTGGGATAACAAAGGAACATCCATCGCAGATTTGATATTTAAAATCACAGGAACCAAACCTTCCAAATGACTTAACTGGGCCATGTCCTGTTGAGATATTGGAAGAGGAACACCCTTCCCATCACGCTTGATTTGCAGATTCAAGTTAGCAGAGTTAAAGTCGATACCACCAAAATGATCCCCTGGGTTTGCAACATTTCTTAAAGTTTCTGTACCATTCATTGCAGCATCCCGATATTCTTCAATAAGTTTTATTAAATCATCTCTTTCAGCTTTAGGTCTTAACTGACCATCTTCTTTAAATAATACTGTTGCTAGGACATCATTAGAAATCGGATCCCCAAAAATAGCACCCGGCCTTAATTTCCTAATTTGATCTATTTTCTCATCATCGGGGACCTGGTTTAACCACTCATCTGTAAATCCTTTCTGATTATCTAAAATGGCTTCAACTTTCTCACGCAACCCTCTCTTAATTGTTTCTAAATTCTCTCCTGATCTTTTTTTGGATAAATTAAATAATAATTTACTTAATGGACGAACACTTGGATCAGGACCTTCAAATAAATCAATCGATCGATTTTTAACAATACCCTCAATCCATGTAGAAGCCCTGCTCAAAACTCCTGGTTCGGAAGCCACCAGAAAATCTTTTGTAGTTACTCCGTCGATGTAATACGCCATAAAATTGAAATATTTAATTTTTCCATAATCTATTATTGAAGAACTTAAAATAACATCCTTTGTAGCAGCTAAGATTTCCTTCATCAATACAACAGAAGGTCGATCATAATTATTTACAGATTCTAATTTGCGATGAAGCTCAAAGAGAACATTCCCACCCTCCCACTTCTGTCCAATATCAGCAGCAAGTAAAAGTAGAAATATCTTTAAATCATTATGACCTGCATAAGAATCAGAAGGCCCCCAAGCAGTTAATTTGGTTTCTGTTTTTGGCAGAGCTGTTTTATCAACATCTATATTGGAAAATTCTTTCTTTAATCGAGTGTAATATTCATTAATCGGTGCGACTGATTTTATTCCACTAGCTACCTCGGTTTTATCTAACATATCCAACAAAGATTTTGCTTGCTTGTAATGACCAGCATCTACTTCAGTTTGTATCTGAATTAAAGGTAATACTAAGACTTGTTGTACATGTGCTTGTTGCTCCCCTACTAATTTGTCTTTTACATAACCTTGCACAACCCGAACAAGGCTTTGAGATATAATTGGTATCGTCATCGCCTCATCTTTGATTGTAACACTTCCTTCTTTTCCCAGAATAAGGTTAGCTAAGTAAACGGTTTGAATCCGACCATCTTCTTCTAGTTTTAAATCCCAATTCACCTTCCCACCCACAACATTAAATGTCAAACTATGCAATAGCCCTTGAATGGTCTTATCTGTTCCTTTTCCTGTAGGCTTTCCATTACTTAACATATAAAATTTGGTAATAATTGTGACTCTTTTACCAATCGCAGCCTTGGAATTTATTAAGAGTTGACTAATAATCTCCGGCTGATCTTCAGCTTTAAATCCTTTTACTAATAAATCCTGTTTAACCTCTTCCATTGTTTTTATTTCTGAAACTGATACCTGTTCTTTAACATAGCCTCCCTTTCTAACAGCTTCAATAACAGGTAGCAGTTCTTGCTTGATATTTTTATTTAAAATATCCTCATTCTCCTTCCTCTCCTCTAACAAACCATACCTTTCGAGTGCATATCTTTCATAAGGATCAAATAATTGTCGATCACTTATAACACCCCGACTTTTTATTATACGATCAACTAATGTGGGATTATCACTAAAAGCTCTTTGAAAGATAGGTAACGATATTTGCTTCAAATTAGGATCTAATTGAGCTTTTGCCATAGCTTCTACAAAGTTATCATAATAGGCTTCTTGTGGCATTATTATGGAGCCTTTACTCCAGCCGCCAACCCAAGGTGCTAAGATTTCAGTTTCATGAACAGAAAGAAGTATCCCCCTTTCATCAATTCTTCTCACTGTTCCCGCAGCTACAGAAGGTTTCCCTCCACGCAAATCTGTGTATTCAACCAAAATCTTATCCCCTTCTTTTATATTCTCTCTTGTCAATTTCTTTCCCTGTTTATTATAAATATCTCTAAGTTCCTTTTGTCTGATCTCATTTTTTAAATCGAGAATTCCCTGCTGAATTCCTTTTATAGCATTTTCTAACGCTTTATATAGTCCAGAAGGCATATCCAACTTCTTCAGATTAGACAATACCTCTAATTTACCTTCAAAATCTCTGATTAAACTCTCTTCCTTGGCATCCTCCGGAATTTCCCCCAAAGACACCATCGGGGCATAAACATCTGTTACGCTCTCGGGAAGTTGTGGGAGGGCATCCATATGAATTTCTTGATTAACAATAAGACTTTGAATTAGTTTTTTAATTTCTTCCACTCTCTTCCCATTCTTTAAAGATAAGATCACCAAATTCCTAATTCTTGCCCTATCTTCAACTGATAATTCACGTATTGACAATCTAATGCTCATTTCTTTATCCAAACCTCCTTGCTGAACAAATGAAGCCTCTAACTCTGTTTTTTCCTCAACTTCGTAATAACCACTCTTAGGGATATAACTAATTTTAATTCCATCTTCCCAATTATTAACAGCATCGTTAAGTTTTGATAAAAATGTTTTTACCTGTGCCACAATTTCCGATGTCATCGACGCATCAGTTGAAACAGCTGCTTCTTTATTTGTTAACATAGCAGAATCTACGACTTCTTGACTAATTTGCGCCATATCATTCGCTACCATCACTCCGTCAGCAGGATGCACGATACCAGCTTTATCTATACTTCCAAATTCTTCCTCTTCGGTTAAAGCCCTTGCTCCCCCCGAGAAATATTTTCTGGGAATTGTCTCCTTGGTGTATTTATCGATATCTTCCTTAATATAGTTAAACGCGCCCTTCTTAAAAGCTTTCAAATACTGCTGATAAATTTGCTGATTATTCTTAGGATCTTGATCCACGCCTTTAAGCTTACTTTTATTCGCATAGATCTTTCCTAATAAAGATTCCTTCAAAGTGTGCTTATACCAAGCCGCCAGAATCATGCCGCTATAGACCTGACGCAACATGGCGAAATTTTTGCCTTCGTTGACTTCTTTTTCTAATTGAGGAAGGACGATTTCACGAACGATTTGGGAACCTAATGCATGCGTCTTATTAGCAGCTTCTTCTTTGACAGAACTCACATTCTGAATACCATTATGTTTTTCTAATGACAAATAATCTTCATCCAGCATGACCTTCAAATGCTGATTAACGACATAGACCATATTCCCGTGCTCGTACACCGAGGCTGAATCTGGAATAATCCACACTTTATTAAAGGTATTAACAGGAACATTGCTTGTTCCAAATTTCTCCTGAGCTTGGGTATAGACCTTATCCCAGAATTTCTTTCCAATATTTTCTTCAGGATAAATCAAAGAGGCGGTAATTTGTTTTAAAATATAATCTTGAGCTAAAAGATCACGACCCATTTCGGTTTTACCAAAATCATCCTTAATAATGCGGTCTTTTTCATAAGGAGAAAGATTTACCCATTGATTTTCATCGGGCACAGCTAAGGAGGCTAAAAAATATTTAATCAGCTTTTCATAGGTCTCATGTTTTTGTTGGTCATTTAAGGCAACATCACCTTTAGCTACAATAAAATCAAATCTTAAAGCGTTTTCAGGATGAATAATAATTCCTTTTAAATGAGCAGGTGTAAATTCAGGACTCAGATGCACCATTGTCCCTGGTTTGGGCATCCATGGCATCGGCGTTGCCTGTGCATAGGCCGGCACCTTAATAGAAGTCGTCACAAAGGCTGCTAAAATAACAACGGAAATAGTTTTACGGATAGATTTAAATATCAAGGTGTTTACATTCAGGGTTTTAGGGGGCATACCTTCTCCTATGTTGTCCACACTACTTAACCAAAGTATGCCATATGAGAATGCATTGTCAAGGTGAAGGAGACGTTTTCAGGAAAGCGTTTTATTATGAGTCAACGGGCGGGGCGACGAAAATAATCTATTAAAACAAAAAAAGTGTCGGCTTTTTTTCTAAGGGGAGACCTAATTTCTGCCATTGGGCAATGGTGGCGGTTTTGATCATTTGTGAGGGGCCGGTGATGTCAGAGGCGACACATAAAAGCGTCTTGGGATTGCATAATTTCAGGAGGTCCTCTAGCAAATGCTGATTACGATAGGGTGTTTCCATGACAATCTGAGTCTGACGTTCCTCCAAGGAGCGTTTCTCTAAAAGTTTAATTCTTTTGATCCTCTCATCCTTGTCCTTAGGCAGATAGCCGTTAAAAGCAAAGTTCTGCCCCCCAAGTCCTGAAGATGCCAACGCTAATATAATAGAAGAAGCCCCTATTAACGGAACAACTTCTATTCCCCTTTGATGGGCTAAGAGGACCAACTCTGCTCCCGGGTCTGCCACGCAAGGGTAACCTGCTTCAGAGATAATGGCCATGTCCCCTCCTGATCCTGCTTCTGCCAAAGCCTCTTGCACCTGTTTCAAAGACGTGTGTTCGTTTAAATCTAGATACTTGCACTCTGATAAAGGAAAATCCGAATTCAACTTCTTCAATAGAGCTCTCGCCGCTTTCGGCTCTTCCACAAAAAACACCCGGATATGCTTGATAGCCTGAGCCACAGAAGCAGCGATACAGTCCGCCTTGGCGTCATCGGTTAAGGTGTTTGGAATTAAATATAATTTGGTTACCATAATAAGTTCTTTTACTCCCTGATATTAAATCGAACTATGTCCTCCCCGAATGCTTTAGTCGGGGATCCAGAAGATGGCCAACTACTAGGTTCCCGACAAAAACATTCGGGAACGACAAGTTTACCTGCTTTGGATTCCTTCATAAAGTTTTGACGTTGCCTCTGACTGCCAATACTGTTTGGTGTGAATATCCATCATTGTTAAAGCCCCATACCTACCAGCTCCTGTATCTAAATCCCAGACATTACAAACATGTACAGGCAATTGGCTTTGAAAGTTCTTCGTCGGTGTATGTCCGACGAAGATTTCATCATACGTGCCAAACTGATAACTATCATCTATCAAAGACTGCTTATAGGCATTCAAAATTAAATCTCTATTCCAGACAAACTCCTCTTTGTCTTGTTCTTCGAGGGGTCTCTTGGGATTAAACCCTCCATGAACAAAAATCTTATTCTCCAATTCTAACCAATACACCCCGCTTAACAAGAAATCCACATGAAACTTTGACATCCCCTGACTACCGTAAGAAGCTATCGTCGCCTGACCACCCTGCTCTAACCAGATATCTGGCTTTTTATTTCTTAATGCCCAATCTAACGCCCACAGGTCATGATTGCCAAAAATATAATCACAATGCTTAATCTTTAAAAGCTCTTCGATGCAAAGATTAACTTCCGGATATCCGTCGCAGATATCCCCTAAAACAATCAATCGATCCTGCCCATAGTCAAAGCCTGAGAGCTTTAAACATTGCACAAGCGCCTTATAAGCTCCATGGATATCGCCGACACAGAAAGTTTTCATTAAAGTTTAAAACAATCACCTTTGATTTTATGAAGAACACGTTTTTGCGGAAAGAAATTCCTAATATTTTTGAGAAACATAAAATATTCCGGCCAGCTCATCGACTTACGCCTTCCCTGATGAGATTGTGCAAAGGCTTCTCGTCGTTGAAGACTATTAGCATCCTCGATCATTTCTTTTTTATCTTGTTCACTAAGCATTCTTTACCTCTTCTAAAATCTTCTCCAAATCATCCACACGATCAAACAAACTAAAATATTCCCTTAAAAGCAATACGTCCAAACTTTTATAATGCGTATGAATTAACCATTGGATATCTGCCATATCCTGAGCTTTTCTTTGAGGATCATTAGCCATAGCCTGAAGTTTTAAACCAATAATATCCTCAGGAACGGCAACATTGACCATACATCCTTGAAGAATTTCGAAAGGCCTTGCTCTTTCAAGCATACTTAACGCATACTTACGATGAGCAAGAATAAAATCAATACCACCTAATTCCTTAAGTTGCCCTATAAAATTAAGAACATCCTTACTTTCATGGACAATATCGTAACCTAAATTACCCAAAATCTGTTTAACCTTAAACACATCTTGCCCATGAACCAAGAAATCAATATCATTGGTCGCCCTAGAATACCCCGACGCATGCAAAGCAAAACCACCAATCAAAATACAACGAACTTTCTGTTCACGAAACCGCTCTAAAACCATCTTGATAACAGCTTCGAAATTCATAATAGAATTACCCCCCCTTCTTAAGAATTTTCTTATTTTGCGGAATTCCAAGATAATTATCCTGACTAATCACCTTCTCACCACTTTTTTCTTCCAAATCTTTTCTGGCATTCCCAGCCACAGATCCACCTTCAATCGCAGACTGTTTATTCTTATCAAATCCTTGAGAGTCACGAGCTCGAGCAATTTTTGTGGTGGAGGCTTCGCCCAACATGGAGAAAATAAGTTCCAGATCCGTCATATGATCCCGTAGATTCTGACGATCCAACCCCTTAAGCTCTTTATATTCTGTCGGTGTCATCCCAAAAGCTGCTTTAGAAATCTCAGCTGTTAATATAGCGTATTCAATCAACTTCTTTTGCGATAAATTCAGATTCCACAGCTGGTTGAGCCCCAAAAGAACAGTCGCTGCGTTACTGGACCCTCCGGCAAGTCCGGCAGCTACCGGAATTCGTTTCCTGATA
>JADFYF010000061.1 GCA_015233165.1 Candidatus Omnitrophota bacterium | reverse complement strand
CAGGATATTTAATTTTTTGGGCCGTAGCTAAAGCTTCTTCTTGAGTTTTAATAATACCATTACCACCAGGAGTTAAAGGAACCCCCAGCTTCTTGACCGTCTCTTTAGCAACAATCTTATCTCCCATTTTGCGAATAGACTCGGGAGAAGGCCCTATAAATTTAATATGACACGATTCACAGATCTCAGCGAAGTGAGCATTCTCAGAAAGAAAACCATAACCCGGATGAATGGCTTCGACATCGGTTATCTCTGCAGCAGAAACAATCGCTGGAATATTTAAATAACTTTCCTTACTAGTTGCCTTACCAATACACACCGCTTCATCCGCAAAACGAACATGTAAAGAGCTGCGATCAGCTTCCGAATAAACAGCAACCGTCCGAATACCTAATTCCTTACAGGCTCGAATAATACGAAGGGCTATTTCGCCGCGATTGGCGATCAGAATTTTTGAGAACATAAATTATAAAGGTTCGACAGCAAAAAGGGTTTGACCAAATTCCACAGGCTCAGCGTTTGAAACAGCCACTTCCACAACCTTGCCACGAATCTCTGACTTAATTTCATTCATTAACTTCATGGCTTCGACAATACAGACAACTTGGCCAATCTCGACCGTTTGACCAACTTCCACAAACGGACCTGCCTCTGGTGAAGGAGATCGGTAGAACGTACCGACCATGGGTGATTTGATATCCTTGGTTGTTTTGGCGACTACTTCTGCCTTGGCGGACTCCCCTGCTGCTAAAACGGAAGATCCTGAAACTCTAGGAGTTGGGATAGATTCAATCGCATAATGAATAGGGGCCTGCATTTGTGATTCAAGAGCTGTTTTCTTTAATTTCAACTTAAGACCATCGCGCTCAATCTCAATTTCTCCAAGATTATTCTCATTCATAAGCGCAATAATTTCTTTAATCTCTTTTAAATTCATTTATTGACCCTTTCAACATAGATACCAGTTCTCGTATCAACCTTGATCGTTTCACCGGGATTTATAAACAAAGGAACAGAAACTGAGGCTCCGGTATCAATCTTAGCAGGCTTGTATCCTGCTTTGGAAGAATCCCCCTTAAGACCCGGATCAGCTTCCGTGACTTCCGCCACAATAAAGGTAGGAATCTCTGCCTTAACAACCTTATCTTTATAAAGAATAGTTTCAACTTCCATGTTATCCTGTAAAAAACGAATCCCATCTCCGATCATGTCTTTAGAAATAACAGTATCCTCAAAGGATGTTTGATCCATAAAATGATAATCATCCCCCGATGCATAGGTATATTGCATACGACGACGTTCTAAATCAGCCTCATCTAAAGTTTCAGCGGTTCGAAAAGTTCGCTCTAAAACTGCACCAGTTTTGATATTCTTTAATCTGACACGAACAAAGGCGCTACCCTTACCAGGTTTGACATGGGTCAGCTCAGTTACAAAATACAACTGACCATCAACCACAAGACCCATTCCAGTTTCAAGTTCATTAATAGTAATTGCCACTTAACACCTCACATCCTTGCTTAGTTACTAAAACCATATCTTCAACCCTAACCCCAAACTGCCCCGGAATATAAACCCCCGGTTCTACTGTAACAATCATGCCTTCCTCTAGAATCGCCGGGCTTTTAACAGAAAGCCTTGGGTTTTCATGAATCTCAAGTCCTACCCCATGCCCCAAAGAATGACCAAAATATCTTGCTAAGCCAAACCTGCGTAATACTTTACGTGCATGAGTATCAACATCAGCGACCTTAACTCCCGGTTTAATTAAACCTATCGCCTCTTTTTGCGCAAGTGCTGTAGCAACAAACACTTGTTTATAACGAGGCGTCATTCTACCCAAAAAGAAATTACGTGTCAAGTCAGACTTGTAACCTTTTATATCTATGCCTATATCAATCAGAAGCGGCTCATTGTTCTTAAGGATTCTGTCACCTACCTTAGCATGGGGATAGGCAGAGTTAGGACCAGAAGCAATAATGGGTGAAAATGAAAATTTAACCCCCTCTTTTTTAATAAACCCCTCCAAAAATGATAATACTTGACGCTCCGTCTGCCCTGGCTTCACCACTTTCTTCAACATCTCCAAAGCCTTGGCATGCACTTCTAAGCACTGACGGATAATTGTAATCTCCCCCTCGTCCTTGACTTCTCTCAAAGACTCCACCACTCCATTGGCTGGAACAAGCTTGGTTCTTCTAGGGCAATACCCTTTAAGTTTTTTTAAACAAGCCACCGACGTATGCCTCTCATCAAACCCTAAACGCTTAATTTTATAAGTCTTAGCCAACTCAAATAGGGTTGCCGCTAGACACTGAGTCTGCTGTTTAATTAAAGCAATACCCTTAAGACCTTCCCTAGCCTCTTGAATATAACGAAAATCTGTAATATAGAATACTTTTTGAGGAGTGACTAAAAGCCAGGATTCGGATGTAGGAAAATCGGTGAGGTAATAAATATTGACATCTTGAGTGATGATCAAAGCGTCAATATTACGATACCGGGGAAATTCATTCACGAGTCTTTTAAGACGATTGTTCATGAAATCAAAGCTCAGCTTGATCAGCTAATAGTACAGGAATACCGTTTTTTATAGGATACTTACAAAAACACTTAACACAGACAACCCTATTATCTCTAAGTTCAACGTCCCCGCCACAGGCAGGACAAGCTAGAATTTCTAATAATTGAGGATCTACCATCCGCTTAAGCTTTCTCATTTTTAACAGCTTCAACATAACGCAATTGAAGCTCATAAATAGAACCATTCAAAAGTTCAGCTTCTTCCTTACTTAAATTTCCTATTGTTTTATCTCGAATAACAACCAGGGTATCAATCAAAAACTTGGCTTGCTTAAGGTTTTTTTCCTGCTTATTTGTCAAAGGATTAGCAACCTCTCCTAAGAAAATCATAGCTTGAAAACCTAGGCTTGCGATGTAATTAAAAAAATCTAACTGAGGCTCTGGTTCTTGGGCTTCTAATTCTTGTGGTTCTGGTGATGCCGAAGGAAGAGGCTGTCCATCAGGCCCAATAAGCCCGCCTCCACTTTCAGGTTTAATCTTATCCCCCCAACGATTATGCAAATCCATACGTTATCCTTTCAATGTCTTGTCAAAAAGTAGGGACACTTTATCATTGAAGATTCTGGATGTCAACTTTGGGGATTTGAATAACCTAAAAAGTGAGTTATTTCTTCAAAGGAATGGAGGCCATCGTTAATTCAATAACGATAGATTTGCGTTTAAAATAGAACAAGTTAAACTCATACATCTTCTTTTGATCGGGACTAAATTCAACCCCATTAATAATGCTGCTGCGATAATTGTAAGGAGCCGACATGACAAGATTAGAAAAACCAATATTAACCAACTCATTCTTTAAAGCCCCTCCTAATAAATTGCAAAATTCTCCATTACAATCCATCATGGAAGAATCGTCTTCATCATCAGGAAAAGGGAACCCCAAGGCTTTGAATAATTTCCCAGAACTCTCAACGTCGACATAAAGAATCATCGCCCCCTTGACCCTGCCATGACGCTCCATATCTTCTTTCGTTAGATAATAATTGACAACCGAAATATAGGCAGGTGATTCAAACTTTTCAATGCCATCGACCCGTAAACGCCCATCATATTCAACGACATCTTTTTCTTTGGCTTCTGAAGGAGAAGATGGTAAGACTCCACTCATTTTAGAAAAAGTGGACTCAATAACCCTCATCATGGTAGTCATCATCACCTGCGGATCCATATTCTTATCAGCCATACCAACCCCTTTTGACATCGGTTAATTAATTTTAATCAAACATCTTTACCTGTTTGATTCTTTTAAGTTTAACACACGAGAACAAGCTTTGACAGCTGATTGCTGATTTTGTTATTCGGAAACTTGATATTCAATCTCAATATTAAAAGTATATTCCGGAAGAGTCATCCCTTTGAGAAACGACGGAAAGTGAGCTTCTTTAAGACTTTTAGTGGAAATATATTTAAGATTTTGGCTAGCATTTGTCTTCTCATCAATAATCATAAAATCTTTTAAGGAACCATCCGAAGCAATAATAAAGGTTAAGTAGACGTAACCTTTGACCTGCACCCTCTGTTGACTAAAATTAGTCCAAACCCTTTCATAGATGCTCTGACGAACTTTTTCATTATACAATGTATAATTGGGACTATTAACATTATCAGATTTAATAGGTGTTACAACCACACGACTAGCTTGCTCAGAGGTCATCCTGACAGGTTTTCGTTCATACATTCTCATTCCCTTAAGATCACGACTGTCTTTTGCCATCCTAACTCCAAAACTATCACTCGAATTAGGAAGGGTATTTTGTAAATCCAATTTTTGGGCAGGTTTAATCAGTTTCTGGACTATATCTAAAGTTTTAGGACTCGGAGGCCTGTAACTAATCTCCATCCTCTTCTGCTGTGCTTTCTTAAATTCGGGCAATTTCATCCAATAAGTACCACAAACAACCAAGGTATGAATCGTTATCGATATAAAAAGAGCTTTTAAGAAAAAATCGTTGAGAATCATGACTTAAAGATCTCTTGACTGATATAACAAATAAATCTTACCGTATCTCGCACTGGATGGATCTTGCTGACCTCATCGCGATAAATACTTTGAATAGGAACAGAAATAATACGAAAACCCTTCTTACTGGCTCTGATCAAAATTTCTGTTTCAATTTCAAAATCGTTACACCGAAGTTCAATAACCTTTAAAACATTGGTGGTGATAAAACGAAAACCACACTGAGTATCTGCTATTTTCTGATGACAAATTAAAGAAATGATCCCTGACATAAACCGATTGGTCCATCGACGAATCAACGGCATTCCAATGGGGTTCTGCATCCGATCTCCATTAACAATATCCGCATGGGACTTTTGATAACCCTCTATAAAATTAGCCAAGTCTTCTGGTGAATGCTGCCCGTCGCCATCAACAGTAATCACCGCATCGTAATTCTGCTCAATAGCTTTCGAGAACGCTAAACGCAAAGCATTACCCTTACCACTTTTCTTATACGTAGAGATAACCAAAGCCCCCTGAGCCTTAGCCAAAATAGCCGTGTCATCCACCGAACCATCGTCGATAACAATCACATCATAACCTAACTCAGCAATTCTTTTAACTAAATCAGAAATAGCCTTGGCTTCATTATGGGCCGGAATGAGAATAACTGTTTTCATTTGACCTCAAAAGGGTAGAACATTAACCATTGACTGGGGTTTTGCTGAATCTGTTCTTCGATCAAATAAAGATACTTACTCACAAGATTCTCAACCTCCACTTCATCCGTTCCACGTTGAGCTTCAGGAGGAGGATAAATGGGATCTTTGATTATAATTTGAAAATGATTATTATCAGTACGTAAGAAAAACGCAGGAATAATCGGAGCTCCCGTTTTAAGCGCAAATAACGCAGCTCCCTTGGGAATAACAGATTTCTTCCCGAAAAAACTCCTATACAGACCATGGTGACCAAAATCCCGATCTGCCAATATCGCCACAATCCGATTACGCTTCAAATGCCCCAAACAACGACGGATAGCTACATTAGTTTGAATCACAACAGCCCCAAAGAATTCTCTTTTTTTATTAAAAAAAACATTCACCCTATCATCCTTATGCGCTAACGCCACAACAGACATCGGATACCCTAAAAGACTTAAAACCGCCCCTCCCATCTCCCAATTACCTAAATGGGCACTGACTAAAATCCCGCCCTTACCCTTGTGAATTACCTCATTAAGCTGCTCCACCCCCGAAATCTGCACGGAAGACTTGATGAAATCTTTATTGACTCTTTTGGTTATCGTAAAGAAATCAACAAGATGCTTTCCAAAATAACGAAACACATCACGTACCATGTAGGAAGGAACCTGATCTGTCTTAAGAATATTCTTTAAATTATCTTCAACCGCTTTGCGATCATTTTTTGATAAAAAATACTGACAATCCGCCAAAAAAACAGCTACGGCATAGCTGAGTGATAACGGCAAATAACCCGTTATGAATTCTGCTATCCTATAAAGATAATAATTACCCATAATTTTATTATAGGGAACGGGTTGCGACCGTTTCCTATGATTAAACGTTTAAAACCAAACGTGCAATATCATCAGCAGCATTAGGCTTAGCTAATTTTAAAGCCGCTTCCCTCATGGATTGGAGTTTGATGGGATTATTTAAAAGCATTTGAACACTATCACCGATCTTTTTCTTATCATCCACCCGAAGAGCAATACCACTTTTAACCAAAAAATCTGAATTACGCTCTTCTTGTCCCGGAATAGGATCAACAATCACCATCGGCAAACCTTTAACCAAACACTCTGATGTCGTCATTCCACCAGGCTTGGTAATAATCAGTGAGGAAACTTCCATTAATTCATCCACGTTGCTGGCATAATCATAAACAATAATCCTCTTAGCCGTCTTCTTCTGATTTTTCTTGATCCATTCAAGCAACTTAACATTAGTCCCTGCTATAACAATCATCTGTAGAGGCCTGTTTAATCCAATCAAAGACTTTACCGCTTCCTTCATAGGCCCTAAACCTTGTCCACCACCCATAACCAACACCGTCGGGATATTGACATCCAAATGCAGTTTTCCAGCAACAGCATCGCGGTCCAATTTCTCTGCAAACTTCATACGAATAGGAATTCCAAAAACCTTAATCTGACCTTCCTTAACCCCTTCATTCATATAGCGTTTTTTGGCATCTTCAAAAGGAGTAATATAATAGTCTACCCCTTTGTGCAACCAATACAAATGTGGTGCAAAATCTGTCAACACACCAATAATCTTGACAGAAAGATTATTCACTTGCTTGTAATCGGCCACCATCCCACAAGGGAACGCCTGGGTACAAACCACAACATCGGGTTTAAATTCATCAAAAAGAGGTTTAAATTTCTTATGAGAGGACTTGTGGATGGACTCTTTTATTTTTTCAGAAGCCTTAATAACCTTCGGATTGTCGTAAAGGTATTCCCAAATTTTAGGAGCACGTTTAATCACCCCCATATAAGCGGTGTTAACAATTTTCTCCATCAAAGGATAGGTGTATCCAAATCCATTCAGACTTCTAATTTCACAATCAGGATCTAATGCTTTCAAAGACTTCTGAATAGCTACAGCTCCATGACGATGGCCTGATACTTGAGAAATATATAAAAGTAAAATACGCTTAGGTTTATGTGGAGTCATACCTATTCAATAATTCCAAGAACACTGCCAATAAGTCCGTCCTGACCTTGTTGGATAGCAATTGACTTGACGCGACCCGTTGCAGGAGCCTCGACGTTAAAGGTAGCCTTATCTGTGGTCACTTCACAAACCTCATCACCAGCAACAACATGATCACCTTGCTGAACATGCCAATAAGCGACTGTTGCCTTTGTAATACCTTCACCCAACTCTGGAAGAATAATTGTCGTCATGAGGTCATTTCACCTTTGAAAGTTTTACTAAAAATTTCTGCCCATTTCTTTTTGACTTCATCCATATCCTTAGGACGGCCTAATAATTTAGCCATGGAAGTCATATGAACGTCTAAACCGCAGGGTTTAATCAGAGAAAACAAGGAGAGATCTGTGTTCACATTAATACCAACACCATGATAACTCACCCACTTACGAACACCAACACCTATGGATATTATCTTATCTGCCTTGACAAAAACACCGCGTTTACCGGGGACACTTACAGCCAATATACCAAATTCCTTTAATAAATCAACCGCAACTTGCTCAAGTTTTTCAAGATACCCCTTCAAATCCCTCTTAAAAAGATTCAAATCTAAAATGACGTAGACCACAAGTTGTCCGGGAGCATGTAACGTCACATCTCCTCCACGATCAACTGTTTGTACCGTAACACCTCTTTGTTCAATCTCTTCCTTGGTATATAGAAGGCTTCCTTCTGTAAACGTTCTTCCTAAGGTTAGAACAGGAGGATGCTCACAAAAAATCAAATGACCCGTTCCACCAGCAATAATCTCTTGTACCAGACTTTTCTGACGCTGGTAAGCCAGTGTGTAATCAATAATGCCCCAGTCCTCAACGATAATATTCATACCCTTTATTCACATTCTCTAATAGAAAAGCCCCGTAAGTACGGGGCTTAAATCTATTTAAAACTTTAACAATGAACCATCTTATATCTTCTTACAAATAGCCTCGGCCATTTGCAGAGTCCCTACTGCGCTTGGATCGTTACGACTAGCTTTTAGATCGTAGGTCACATCCTTACCTTCTTTGAGGACCGCACGGACGGCATTCTCAAGACGTAAAGCGGCGCTATCTTCCTTAAGATGTTTAAGCATCAGAACGCTAGAAAGAATCGTTGCCGTAGGATTAACCTTATTCTGTCCGACATACTTAGGAGCAGAACCATGAACGGGTTCAAACAGAGCAATCTCATCGCCATAATTAGCCCCTGAAGCAATCCCTAAACCACCGATTAAGCCGGCACATAAATCAGAAACAATGTCTCCATATAAATTAGGAAGAACCAACATGTCATAAAGGGATGTGGATTGAACAAGTTGCATGCACATATTATCCACAATGCAATCATTAAACTCCACACGGCCTTCATACTCTTTAGCCACCTCCTGAGCAGACTTCAGAAAAAGACCATCAGAAAACTTCATAATATTAGCTTTATGAACAGCGGTGATTTTCTTACGACCATTCTTTACAGCATACTCAAAAGCTGCACGAACAATACGCTTAGAGGCTTCTCCAGAAATTGGCTTAATAGAAATCGCAGAACCCTCTCTGATCTTCTTAACGGACATCTCATTAATCATCTGACGTAATCTTTCACATTCTGTAGTGCCTTTATCAAACTCGATACCTGCATATAAATCTTCTGTATTTTCACGGAAAATAACTAAATTAACATTCTTAATGGGAGTCTTAGTTCCTTCATAGTAAAAACATGGACGAACACAAGCATAAAGATCCAAGGCCTGTCTCAACTGAACATTGACGGAACGAAATCCTTTGCCTATAGGTGTGGTAATAGGCCCCTTAATAGCTGTTTTATTACGACGAATAGACTCTAAAACCCCCTCTGTTAAAGGAGTCCCATGCTTAGCAATAGATTTTTCACCAACTTCACAAACCTCCCAATCAATCTTAACCCCGGTGGCCTCCACGCATAATTTCATCGCATTTGTAACTTCCGGACCTATCCCATCACCTGGTAATAACGAAACCTTGTGAGCCATAATCCTACCTCTTTCCTAATAAACTTTTGAGTTCTTCAATATTATGGGCATAGGTGATTGCTGTTTCATAAGTAATCACCCTCTTTTCATAAAGCTCTTTAAGGGATTTATCCATCGTCTTCATTCCATATTGAGCCCCCGTCTGAATCGCAGTACGCAACTGCTCAACCTGTTTCTCACGAATCATATTTCGCACACCGGTCGTTGCCATCATAATCTCAGGAACCATCACCCGTCCTATGCCTGACGCCCTTGGAACCAACTGCTGAGAAATAACTCCTTGTAAAGCCGTCGCCAGCTGTAAACGCACCTGTTGCTGTTGGTAAGGCGGGAACACGTCAATGATACGTTCAATGGTCTGAGGAGCATCTGGCGTATGCAGGGTCGCAAGAACCAAGTGTCCTGTTTCAGCAGCGGTTAAGGCTGTAGAAATAGTTTCCAAGTCACGCATTTCTCCTACGACAA
>JADFYF010000060.1:9038-10022 GCA_015233165.1 Candidatus Omnitrophota bacterium | reverse complement strand
AGTTGGTGTCTTGTGTTAATCCCGTGTTATTACAAACCGTAAACAGAGGATCCCCTGTAGTGTCATCTGTAGGGACATCTCCTAGGCATTTGGGCTTACAGTTAGAGTTAGATTGACAGATATATTTATCAGGACTGACACCCATACCATTACAGATTCCTATTTGTAATTCTTCTCCGTAGTAACAATCATCTGTGGGGTTCAAGGGAGCTGTGGGATATATGGGAGGAAGATATCCGTTAGCATCTGGAGTTCTTGTTATAATAGGATTAATAGGCGTCGTTCCGCAGCATCCAGTTAAGAGCCCACCACCGGAGCAGGAGGTAACTTCATCGCAGCAGGTAGGATCAGCGGTGCATGTTTCACTAAAATCTTTTCCATAGCAACAGGTTCCAATAGTGCAGGGGGTATATTGATAACGTTCATTAGGTTTACATTGCTTAACGTTGCCCCTTGCGCCACAGCCACCATTTGTTAAGGGGTTGGCATGGCAATCAACTGAGGCAATATTGATGGAGCCGCCTTGTTGCATGCGGTCATTGGTTGAATCATCAATCGATTCTTGCCAGAGTTTAAATTGGGCGTTAATAGATCGGATAAGATAGGGCCCCATGACGATGGTGCCTACGATAATAAGCATCGCCAGCACTGTGTATTCAATAATGGATTGGCCGTGTGTTTTACGCATAATAATTGTCTGATACGCTGAAAGTATACATGACTTAACAGCGATAGGCAAGTTTATGGTTAAAAGTTTATCGATGGCTTTTCTAAGAGGAGACTGGTATACTTGGGCCTCACTTATTAATGATTTCCTAGTTGCGTAATGGCGGAAAGTTTAATATCCTAAAGGTCATGCGATTTCTCCTATCCTTCATTTTAACAGTTTTAGTCAGTACTTCTCTTTTGGCTCAAGAAACGTCCGTGGTACCATTGGCAGCTGCAGTGGCTGCGTCACCAGCGGCCCCAACAGTCACCCTTAAT
>JADFYF010000060.1:0-8865 GCA_015233165.1 Candidatus Omnitrophota bacterium | reverse complement strand
ATGCGTTAGATGCGGTGGGACGCGTCAGTCAAAGTGATGCCGCTCCTTTAGTCCTTAATAAAGACGAGGTTAAGACGCAGGATGTTTCTCCTGATCCTAGATTTCAGCCGGCTATTCGTTTAGATCTTAAATGGCTTAATTCTCCTTCTGGTGAACCTCGACTAAGAATCGACCCTGCTGTGAGCATTATTTATAAAGATAATAACCAGCAGACAGAAACGATGATCTTGAAGAATCAAACGGAAGTTGAATTAAAAGATAATACAACCGTTGTGATCGGGGGATTGATGCGTGAGGAAGAAATTACAAAGATGCATAAGTTTCCTGTCTTGGGAAACCTGCCTTTGCTAGGATTGGTTTTTCGTAAACAGGGCAAATTGATGCAGAAAACGGAGACCATGATTTTCTTAACCATTCAGACCAATAACATCGCTATGCCAAGCGAAGAGGGTAAATAAAAAACTTTATGAAGAAATTTATGCTTTCGTTTGTGTTGATTGGTTTCCTCGTTTGGATGGGGGGGTGCGCCTCGGTTCCGCTTACTCATAATATGGGACAGGGTATTTCATTACAGGAGATCTGTAAGAAATACAGTATTTACTGGCAGTTTGATAGCGTGACTCAGGTGGTTCTTTTGGAAGTCAAGTCGCATAAAGCCAAGGCGGTGGTGGGAAGTCCTGTCGTATTTATTGGACAGGAGAAAATTACCTTAGACGGACCGTTAAGACGCGTTAATAGTTCGATCTATGTCCCGGAAGATTTTGAATCTAAGGTCATTGGATCCTTGGGGCTGGTGCAGTCTAACTTGGGTTATTCCGGGGAGATTTCCAATTTAAAGGTACGTACGATTATTCTTGATCCTGGTCATGGGGGTAAGGATCCGGGTGCTAAGGGTTATTCCGGCGTGAAAGAAAAAGATGTGGTTTTAGATATTGGTAAGCGTCTGAAATCTCTTCTGACACAATCAGGGATCAAGGTTGTTATGACCCGTGATAATGATGAGTTTATTTCTTTAAATGGCCGGACGGAGATGGCCACCAAGGCGAATGCGGATTTATTTGTTAGTATCCATGCTAATTCTAATCCTGCTCGACGGACCGAAGGGATTGAGGTGTATTATGCCAAGACGCATGAAAAGCGTGATTTGGATGAGGATCAAAGACAGAAGAATGAGAAGAATTTCTTAAGAAATTTGGATGCGGATAGAGGTTCAACGGTGGGTGCCATTGTGGCGGATATGATGTATCAGTTAAAGATTTGTGAATCATCAAAATTGGCGATGCGTATTGTGCATGATTGTTCCGCGGCGGTGGAAACCCCTAATCGCGGAGCCCGTCATGCCAGATATTTTGTTGTTCGTAATACCTTGATGCCGGCTATATTGGTGGAGACGGGATTTCTAACAAATAAGAAGGAAGAAAAAAGGCTCAATACAAAAGAATATCGTCAAAAATTAGCTGAATCTATTGCCCGCAGCATTTTAACCTATGCCTCATCATCCTAACTCTAATGATCCGATTGGTGTTTTTGATTCCGGTTTAGGGGGATTAACCGTCGTCAAAGAACTTTTCATGAGTTTACCCGAGGAGAATATTATTTATTTCGGAGATACCGCGCGTGTTCCTTACGGAACCAAATCGCGAGAAACCATTATTCGTTATTCCCGTGAGATTGTATCTGTTCTTTTGAAGCATAAGGTCAAGATGATTGTGGTGGCTTGCAATACAGCCTCCAGTTTGGCCTTAGATGTTTTACAGAAGGAGTGTCCTGTCCCTATTATCGGGGTGATTGATCCGGGAGCCAAGAAAGCAGCACTCTCGACAAAATCCAAGAAAGTTGGTATTATTGCCACTCAGTCGACAGTCAAAAGTGGTAAGTACGCTAAGCGTCTGAAAGATTTTGAGCCTAAGGTCCATGTGATTAGTCAACCTTGTCCTTTGTTTGTTCCTCTGGTCGAAGAGGGCTGGTTTGATCACGACATTACTTTTCGCGTCGCTAAAGAATACCTGGCGGATTTTAAGAAAGAGGGTATTGATACCCTGATCCTAGGCTGCACCCATTATCCACTGTTAAGAAAGACGATTGCCAGGGTGATGGGTTCTAAGGTGACGCTGATCGATTCTGCTCGAGAAGTGGCGATGGAAGTGAAAGAAATTTTAGGCGCCCAGAAGATGTTGCGTCATGATCGAAAATCTCCTGAGCATATGTACTTAGTCAGCGATGAACCGGAAATCTTCAAGTTTCGTGCCGTGAGGTTTTTAGGGACGAGCGTTAAAAACGTAAAAAGGGTTTAGAAAAGTTATGTCATGCCCGAATGTTTTTGTCGGGCATCTAGAACTTCAGCCAACCCTGGATCCCCGATAGAAGCATTCGGGGATGACAAGAAAGTTATCCTATGTTTGAAGTCACAGTCAGAGATCATATTGCATCCGCTCATCAGTTGCATGGCTACGACGGCCCCTGTATGCATTTGCACGGCCATACCTGGCAGATTGAGGTGGTGGTGACGGGGGAACATCTGGATAAGATTGGTTTATTGACGGATTTTAAGATTCTCAAACGAAAATTAAAAGATATTCTAGGGCCCCTGGATCATGTCTGTCTGAATGATTTACCAGCTTTTAAAGAAATGAATCCATCAACAGAAAACTTAGCCCGCCTTGTTTATCGTGAATTTGTGAAGGTCGCATATCCTCTTAAACTCAAACATGTGCAGGTCTGGGAATCAGACACGGCTAGCGTCATCTATTATGAATAATAAAGCTGTTGTTCTTCTATCCGGTGGACTTGACTCCGCAACGACGCTCTATTTTGCTAAATCCAAAGGCTTTGTGTGCCATTGTTTAATCTTTGATTATAATCAGCGTCATCGTCGTGAAATCAAATCGGCAATGGCCGTGGCCAAGAAAGCCAAATGTCCTTATTCCTTAGTGAAGATTGCCCTGCCCTGGAAGGGATCGGCGCTGTTGGATTCCAAAATATCTCTTCCTAAGAATCAGTCGCTGACCCGGGGGGGAGTGCCCTCCACCTATGTGCCGGCGCGTAATATCATTTTTTTAAGTTTTGCCGCGTCCTATGCGGAGGCGATTGGGGCCCGAGATGTATTTATCGGCGCTAATGCGGTGGATTATTCCGGTTATCCGGATTGTCGTCCTGAGTTTATTAAAAGTTATCAGACGATGTTGGGCAAGGGGCTTAAGACGGGGGTGGATAAGAAATCGATTCGTCTTCAGACTCCATTGATCCGTCTGACCAAGGCGCAGATTGTGACATTAGCGAAGAGTCTTAAGGTTCCTTTGGAACTAACCTGGTCTTGCTATCAGGGCGGAAACAAACCTTGCGGCGTCTGTGACAGCTGCCGGTTTAGGGCGAAGGGGTTTGAAGAGGCGAAGATGAAGGACGCCGCTTTATGAACGCCAAAGTCTTAGAAGTTTTCCGTTCCATCCAAGGCGAAGGTCGCTATGTCGGGCTACCTCAGGTTTTTGTGCGTCTGTTTGAATGCAATATGCATTGTGTCTGGTGCGATACACCTCATTCCATTGGTGATGTTAAGAAAAATTATAAAGAAGTCAATGCCGCGGATCTGCTTAAACAAGTCGATGAGCTTTACGAAGGTTGTCATTCGGTCAGCATCACCGGCGGAGAGCCGTTGTTGCAGCCGGATTTCCTCAAAGGCTTTTGCAAAGCGCTGAAAGCTTCCAAAAAGAAAATTTATTTAGATACCAATGGGACCTTGCCGGAAGCGTTGAAAGGTATTATTAAAGATGTGGATATTGTGGCGATGGATTTGAAGCTGCCCTCGTCGACTAAGGATCGGTGTTATTGGCCTGAGCACAAGGAGTTCTTGAAGATCGCCAATCAGAAAGAAGTTTTCATCAAGACGGTTGTTTCTCTTTCGACGGATACCGAAGATGTGATGAAGGCCGCGCGGTTGGTGGCTTCGGTCGATCCAAAGATTTTGTTTATCCTTCAGCCCAATTATTTAGATCTCAAGAAAGATATTATCGAGCAGTGTGTCGGGTATCAAAATGCCTGCGCGAAGATTCTCAAAGACGTAAGAATCTTGCCTCAGGTGCATAAGTTTATGAAAATCAGATAAGGAAGATCAATATGAACAAACCAAGTTCCTACGAAGGTCGTCAAGATAAGATTCGCGCGCTTAAGATGCCGGACATTGAAGTGTGGGAGAATCAGTATGCGGATCGTGATTATGTCGTCGATCTCACCATTCCTGAGTTTACCTGCATTTGTCCTAAGACAGGGTTACCGGATTTTGCGGTCATCAAGGTGAGCTATAAACCTGCTAAGACTTGTCTGGAGTTAAAATCGTTAAAGTTACATTTAGTGGAATACCGTAATGTGGGGATCTTCCATGAGCATCTGGTCAATAAGCTGCTCGAGGATTGTGTGAAGGCTTGCAAGCCTCGCTGGATGAAGATTGAAGTGGAGATGAATCCTCGCGGGGGTATTGCTACGACGGTGACGGCGGAATATACAACTGGGACCTGCCTGCCGGCAGGCAGGAAGGAAAGAAAATAATATGAAAAGACCAGACGGACGTAAGAACGATCAAATGCGCAAGATTCAAGTGACCAATAATTATATGAGAAATGCGGAAGGTTCCTGTCTGATAGAATTTGGAAATACCAGGGTTATCTGTACCGCTTCTGTGGAAGAAGGCGTTCCACCTTTCTTAAAAGGGAGTGGCAAAGGTTGGGTTACGGCTGAATACGGAATGCTTCCCAGGTCCTGTGGCAGCCGTATCCGTCGAGAAAAAGTTTCTTCCGGCCGCAGCGAAGAGATTCAGCGTCTGGTGGGTCGTTCCTTAAGATCCATTGTGGATATGGCCCCTTTAGGTGAACGCACCATTCGTATCGATTGCGACGTCCTAGAAGGCGACGGCGGCACACGGACAGCCTCGATCACGGGTGGTTTTATTGCATTAGCGTTGGCATTACAGTGGATGCAAAAGAAGGGGATGATTCAAGAGCTTCCTTTGAAAGACTATGTCGCCGCGATCAGCGTCGGTGTTTATCAGGGAACTCCTGTCTTAGATTTAAATTACGCCGAAGATTCCAAGGCCGATGTGGATATGAATATTGTGATGGTCGGTAAAGGTCAGTTTGTCGAAGTTCAAGGAACTGGCGAAGGCGGCACGTTTTCCGAGGATCAGATGGCCGCTTTGTTGAAGTTGGCCAAGAAGGGGATTAAGGAATTGTTGGCGATTCAGAAAAAGAATTTATCAGGAATTAAAATCTAAATGAAAGAATTGATCGTCGCGTCTCGTAATAAGGGGAAGGTTAAGGAGATTATGGAGTTATTAGAGGGCCTGCCTTTTAAGGTGAGTTCTCTCTTGGAGTATCCTGATCTTCCGGACGTGGTTGAAGACGGAAAGACGTATAAAGAGAATGCTTTAAAGAAGGCCATTACCATTGCCAAGATTACGGGCAAGATGACGATGTCGGATGATTCGGGGCTTGAAGTGGCTGCGTTGAATAATGCTCCGGGGATTTATTCCGCTCGCTTTGCCGGTGAAGGCAAGAGTGAGGCCGACAAGAATCAGAAATTGTTTCGAATGTTAAAAGGTGTTCCTTTATCCAGGCGTCAGTGCCGTTATCGTTGTGTGATTGCTTTATCCGACGGAAAGGGCAGACAGTTGGGTGTTGTTCAGGGGACCTGTGGGGGTGTAGTTGCTCTTAAGGAGCGTGGTACCCATGGATTTGGTTTTGATCCGCTGTTTATTGTTCCTCGTTACAATCAAACCTTCGGTGAGTTGGATTCTTCCATTAAGGCTAAGATCAGCCATCGCGCTCGCGCGCTTGTGAAATTTCGTCAGTTATTAGAAAAAACTTTGTAGGATTTGCCCGACGTTGTTTTTGAGAATCTCGCCGGTCTTCTTGATGATTTCGGTAGGTTTCTTAATCGTATGAACCTGAGGTTTGTCGATGGTGCCGTCGATGGTGATGGTCAGATAGGTCCCTGCCGCCAGAGCAATAATGGCCGAAGGGCCTTTTCTCATCGAATCCGACTGAGCAATGGTGTCGGCGTTAAATTCCGGATGCATTTCAAACTGAATCTTGTGATCAAAGCCTACCCAGCCCTTGCCGTTTAAAACAGCGCCTTCACTTTTCAGAGCAAAATTCTCCGTCGACACTTTTTGATCCGCGATGGTAAAGTTAGCCGTGGCATCTGTAAAAATCAGATTCGAAAGCGCTGGAAGCATAAAGATCGAGGAGAACTCCTTCTTCATCAGATATCCCTGAGAGATGTTGAGGGATCCGTTGCCTTTGACCTTGAGGATGTCCTTAACGGTGGCATTGACCATGGTGGTCAGCGCAATAAATCCTCGTAAATCTTCGTCTTTAGCTCCTGTGTCATTCTTCAGTTTAGCCAGATTCACATTTTCAATATGAAGAGCGGTTTCAAAAGGAATAGCAGCGTCATTGAGATCGGCCGTGGTGACAATGTTTAAATCTCCGTCGTATAACTTGCTGGTGACATTGAATTTCTTAATCTTACCTTCGCTTTGGTTTAAGTCTAAATTAACGGCGTTGAATTTGAATCCGGCGATCGACACTAGATCACTCGTCGCATTCGCTGTTAATACCCAGTTTTTCCAATCCGCTGCAGGGCCTTTGATAGACGAGGTGGCGTTGATTAATCCTGACAGTTTTAAAGGATCAAGAGTGGTCTTGAGATTGGGGGCATAGGCGCTAAGGTCTTCTAATTTAGCCTTCAGATCGCTTGTGATATCCAGCTGAGGAATCTTAGAGGAGAGGTCAATGGAACCTTTCGCATGAAATGAGGCGGAGGAATAGGTTCCAGCGAGGCTTGTGATATCGACGAGGCTATCCGTTTTGTTGATCTGGGCCTTAATGTCAAAACCGTTCCAGGATAAGGAGGTGTTGATCTTGGGATTCTTAAAGTTCTTTAATTGACCTGTACTTGTTAAGACGTGGCCCATAATGGTGGCGGTAAAGTCTTCCCAGAATAAGGAGCTGCCGTCAGCTTTTAGAGTGCCTTGAATGTCCTTGAAGCTTTGTTTCAACTTGGAGCTCTCGATGTTAACTTTCTTTAAAACAGCTAAGGCATTGATTTTGGCGTGATCCCGTCTAAACATGAAGCTATTCTGTCTCATTTTATATTATTTACAAGAATATTTTTTACGTGGTATACTATCGCTTCAAATTTTTCGGGGAGTAGCGCAGTTTCCGCCAAAGGCGGATCAGCCTCCGGCTGAGGCTAGCATCCTGGATAAAAAATTTCAGTCTTTTCGGGGAGTAGCGCAGTTGGCTAGCGCGCTTGCTTTGGGAGCAAGAGGTCCCGGGTTCGAGCCCCGGCTTCCCGACTTTTTTAAATCCTGCGAAGCTTAACGCAACAGCCTTTAAGCGAAGCAGGACTTCCTTTCTTAACATATGATGAAACATAAGTGGATTATCATAACCTTATCCGTTATCTTCTTCTTAACGGCCCTGACGTTTTACGCAAATCGTATTCTCCTCCCTACTGTTGTTAAAAAAATCGCCATTGAGCAGGCTCAGAATTTCTTAAAGCGCAAGGTTGAAATTGAATCCCTGCACTTTAACTGGATCAAGGGTGTCATCATCAACAAGATTAAGGTTTATCAGAAAGATTCCACCACCGATGTCCTAGTTCAGGCGGAGAAGGTTTCGATGGGGATTATTTTTATTCCCGGAGTGAAACACCATAAACTCGTTTTGCCTTACATCAATGTGGAATCTCCTTTTATCCACCTGATTCATCAGGCGGATAATACCTGGAACTTCTCTGATCTGTTGATGCTGCCAGCCCCTAAATCTGATGACAAACCCTCTCCCGTGGCTGTCTCGGTGGGTGGGATTAATATCCTTAACGGGAAGGTTCTTTTAGAGGATGTGTTGCCGCAACAGGTGTGGAGCGAAACCTTGGATCCCATTAATGTGAAGGTTGGACTGTCTTTAGAAGGGATCAGCTTTGATGGCAACATCGCCCTGCCTCAACGACAGGGCTTCATCGCCCTCAACGGAGCGTATCAGCCTCTGACCCAATCCTTAAAGACATCATTGAATCTTAAGAATATCAAACCAACCGATTATCTAGGACTTCTTCCCATGAAGTTGCCTCTGACGCTAACCAGCGGCACCATTAATGACGTCGATGTCCAAATCAATTATGCCCCTGATCATATGGGCGTCCAAGGCAACTGGTCTGTCACCAACATCGACCTCACCGTCGATAAACAAAACATCAAGACAGATATGGACGTCCGCAATGCGGATATCACCCTGATTAAGAATATTCCTTCCGTTAAGGGAGATTTTTCTTTTGCCAATACCAAGATTGTCACACCCACCTTCTCGGTGTCTGGTGTCTTTAAAGCCAACGTCGATCATTTTGTGATGAATTCCCCTGAAGATATCAACCTTCAGGGATCTCTCTTGGCTAGCGAAGTCGTCGCCCAATTACCTAAAGATCAATCCTTTCAGGGCAAGATTAATGCCAGGATTACTGAGGGACATTTGACAAAAGATGCGCTCTCTCTCGAAGGAGAACTCGGCGTTACTCAGGCCTTCATTATTCTGAGCGATCAACAGAATCTTAAAGGAGACTTGAACCTGAAACATATTAAGATGACTAAGAACAAGGATCATACAACAGCGACGAGCGATTTGAGTATCAACGGGTTTGATATTCGCCTGCCCGGACAAGTATTTAAAGGCAATCTCACAGCAAATAGCCTCGGAGTCACACTCGATCAACACAACAATATCAAATTACAAGGACCTATAGAGATTGATCATCTAGAAGCCATTACGGAACAAGCTAAACTTCGCGGTCTCATTAATCTGACCAATATCAAGGCTT
>JADFYF010000005.1:50487-53297 GCA_015233165.1 Candidatus Omnitrophota bacterium | reverse complement strand
GATGAACCTTGATCCCTTTGAGAATCGGAGGATTAAAGTGAGGACTTACAGAGACTCGGACACCCGGCAAAGGCAGGGTGATGTCCTGAGCATAAACAGGACAAAGACCTATTTGTCCCGTTGTTAAAAAACAAAGGAGAATTAGCGAAGAGACGACTCTTTTCATATAGAGGCAAGTGTACCATACTATATATATAGATTGCCAATCGGCTCTTATTTCAATCGAATATCACGATCGCTAACATGATCGAGATAAAACGTTCTACCCCAACCGACTAATTTGTTATTGATAAAACAGATAGGAGTTCTTTCTTCGTAGGCTACAAAATTGTTATACAACAAATATTCAACGATCGTTTCATCAGCCTTTTTATAGCGTTCCACGGCCGCAGGTGGGCCCATCGTCGTCAAGACTTCTTGTTTGTTTAATCCATACCTCAAATCCATATGCGATGGATATTCCATATGGGCACAGCCAAGAATGACTAAACTTAAAGAAATAGACACAATCATTCTCTTGGATACTTCAAATACGACAGGCAAGTTCATATTATTCCTCCCAGGCAATATCCTCAGGACTGATCGTTGATTCAGATTCAGAACGTGGCGTTGATGATGAAGCGCCGGATCCAGCAACAGCTGCTGCTCCTGATTCATCGCCGCGTTTAGGCATAAAATGAACACTGTTAGCGATGATGCGTACACGGCTTTGCGTTTTACCATCTTTCTCCCAACGATCCTGTCTTAAACGTCCTTCCACAATAATGCCGCTCCCCTTCTTAAGATACTTGGCGCAATTATCCGCGGCCACGCCCCAAACTTCCACATCAAAATAAGAGACTTCCGTCACACGTTCATTATTCTTGGTATACACACGATTATTGGCAATCGACAAAGACGAGACAGCCTTGCCTGAAGGCGTATATTTTAATTCGGGGTCTCTGGTTAAATTTCCCATAATATTGACGCTGTTTAAACTCATAAACTATTCCTTTCGTTGCTATTCTTTAATAAAATAAAAATCACTTCTTAGGTTCAGGAACTTCCTGACAGCCAGCAACTCCACCACCAACCTTAGCCTGACCAAATTCTTTACTAGCCGCTTTAAATTCTGTTGTAAACCCCCAGGACTTGATCAGCCGATTCGATTCTCTTTCCGCCTGACAGGAGACGTGATTACGTCGAATATGATCCAATACCCGGTGAGCCAATTCATGGGCCACAATCCCCATAATCGCCTCTTTAGATCCTCCAGCTAAGGCGTCGCTGATTTTAATAATCGTCATTCCCTCCTGAAAAGCAGGGATATCCTTGTTTGTAACAATCACTTCCGATGACGAAGCAAATCTTCCTGTACCTGAGCTATAGACATCCACAAACAACACAGGACGCCGTCTATTCATGACAATGGTTAAGGCCTCCTTAGGCATACGCATCATAACCTCATGAATAGCCGTTCCAATCTTGGAGTCCATCAGTAAACCTGAACCAAATTCTCCCAAATAAGCATCAACCGCCCGCCCACGTTGCAAAGGGTCCCCAAAATCCATCGTCGATGCTATGGCACAGCTATAGCCAGACAGGATGAAACAAACACAAAGAATCATTGAAAGGAAGGACTTCATTAACGGATTTCTTCTAGGCATGGATGATAAAAATTAATTATACACATCTTCCCTTTGAATAGGAATAAAATTTGACCAATACATAATCTTAGCAACATCCGTTAGTTTAAGAATAGAATATATTTTCTCAAGACAAATATTATTTCTTAATAAATCCTTTGCCATAGCTAATCGTTGGCTAACCTTAACCTCTGTTAATGGTAGCTTAAGAAGAGACGTATGGAGAGTGGGGTTATCATTAAGGAACCCTATTCTTATCCCATGCTCTAAAATCTCTCTTAGTAGCAATAAGGTGAGATTTACAATCTTAGGTTTAACAGATTTAACCAAAGAGGCCTTATAAAACTCGACGACAGATGGCGTAATTTGTGAAATTCTCTTGATATAAGAATAATTACTATTTAGAAAAATTACCCAATGTTTCCATGTTTGAGAAAATCGTTGAATGCTTTTGACAGAAAAACGCCCCTTAGCATAGGACAAAAATTCTTCAAAAAACAGCTCTAGTTCAATGTCACGAACAATCGTCATCGCCTCGCCTTGAGCAATTTTAGCCTCAACTTCTTCAAGCAACCTTATCGCCTCTTTTTCATTGGAACCAGCCAGTTGAGAATACATAAGCCCACGGGCATAAAACTCAATATAAAACTGCCCCCCTATTTTTCTAATTTGTCCCATAGACCAAATTCCTTCTCAAATGACTATCCCTAAATATTGGATAACCAACCATTGATACGAAGTTGATTTAACATGTAGTTAGAAAAACGAATCCCACCTTCCTTATCAAGATGAATGGAATCCGTTGTATTATAAATTTGATCACCCTCAGGGAAGATCCATCCATATTTTGTAGGAGGAAAGGCTCCCACCAAGGCTTGTCTCAAGAAAAGAGAAGCTGGTGAACTCATGAAATCTTTATCAAAAGGTGCTTCAAAAAAAACAATACGTGTTCCACTTTTCTCGATAGGATCTAGAAGATCTTGTAAAACCTTAACATTGGCCATGATCTTCTTCTCGGCATTCTTAGAGAGTTTCATATATACATTCTGATAATATAGATACCTTTCTCGAGTCTCTGGTGAATCCTTATAGTGATTAGATCCTAAAAATTTAATTTTTGATCCATGTTTAGCCTTGTCATCCGATATCGATCGAAAGGATTTCTTCCATACATTAAACATATCT
>JADFYF010000005.1:31378-50462 GCA_015233165.1 Candidatus Omnitrophota bacterium | reverse complement strand
CAGCTGATTTTCCTCTCGAAAAACAGGAAAAGAATATTTAAACAACCTCATCAACGGATTATTGACAGTAAGAAGAAAATCCCTATCCAGCTCTTTATCTATCAATCTATTAATCTCGACCAGAAGAAGTTTAGGATAAAGCCTTGACTGATCAATTAATAAGACCCCTGTTAAAGAACATCCGCCGGTTAACGCAAGGTTGTAATAACGATCTTTGGGCAAATTAAGCTGAATATTACTACTAACCGTTGACATTGAGGAACCTACAATGACTACCTCTGGAACCGTCTTTAATAATAAATAATTCTCACAGGCAATCGTTCTACTTTGTTTAAAGTTTACTCCATTCCGCCATTGCTTTGGAATATAGTCTAAGATTAAACCGTATACAATTAACAATGCTAAGGTCCCAACCAATGATTTTAGAATCACTTATTTCACCCTAATTTTAAAATTGAAAATAAATAAAAGTCGAACTAGAGCCAGAACTAGTAAAAATGGCAAATAATAAAAATGAATACACAATCCAATCCCATTGACGCATGGCAATGGTCCATTGTAAATCTAAAAGTGACCTTAAATGATAAAGCAAGACTGGAATTGAATAGACGAGAATTAAGCAAAACCATCGATAATTAGACTGTTTTGATACATTCATAAAAAGAGCCTTTATATAGATAAAGAAATAATTAAGATGTGGCAACGAGAATATCAACCAACCCACGCTAACAAAAACAAATACCCCTACGATAGAAAGAACATTAAACCCCCAGCACTCTTTAAACCTAATATGATCTTTGAAATATCGTTCAATGATCAACCCCCCTCCATGATAAGCACCCCAAACGACATATTTCCAATCCGCCCCATGCCACAAACCTCCTAAGAGCATAACTATAAAGAGATTCACATACGTGCGAAACCCACCTTGACGATTACCTCCCAATGGAAAATAAAGATAATCTCTAAGCCAGGTCGACAACGAAATATGCCAACGATGCCAGAAATCTGCTATTGATTTTGCCACATAGGGAAAGTTAAAATTTTGTGGAAGACGATACCCAAATAGTGAGGCCGTACCAATGGCTATCTGCGAGTAACCTTCAAAATCTGAGAAAATCTGAATTGAATACGCTAAAAGTAAAAGTGTCAGGTCCATACTTGAAAAAGTGTTGTTTAGTTTAAATATATTGCCCATTTCCACTGTATGCTGTTTCAAGTTATCTGCTATCACCATTTTAAAGAAATATCCCTTCACCAAGGAACGAAAAGCAAATTCCCAATCAATAGCACATAAGCGCTTCTCAGAGACCTGTGGGAAGAAATTCTTCGCTCGTAAAACAGGTCCAGAAATAAGATGGGGGAAGAATCCGATAAAAAGAGCAACCTTCTTAAAATATCCCCGAATACCCTGCCCATCTAAAGAAAGAGATTTAGAATCTTTTAAAGTGTCCACTAAAAGACTAACCCCCTCAAATGTAAAGAAAGATATACCAATCGGCAATGGGACAGACATCAATAAGTGAAAAAATGAATTAGAGTGACTTAAGGAAGGAAAAAATGTTTTAACTAAAAAACCACTGTATTTAAAAAATGTGAGCAATGATAAATTTAAAACAATACCTGCAATAAAATAAACATGGACCTGTTTTCTATTCTTAGCAGTAGACCCAATCTTAAAGCCTAACCAAGAATTGATCAGGACTGAGAATATCAGAAGAAGAATTAAATAAGGATTATGATAAGCATAAAAAAATCCACTGGCTAATATAAGAATCCAAATCTGAATCTGACGTAAAAAAGGGAGATAATAAATGGCAAAGGTGCTGATTAACAAAACCAAATAAGCAAAACTATTAAATTCCATCAATACTCCATAGCCTTAATTAATGAGCATCCCTATCGAGCATGTCTTTCAAAACTCGATCATTATGCTTTTGGAATATTTCCAATATCTCACCATACCCCTTTTTCATCTGACCATAATCTTCTCGCGACATATTAATCGCTGCTTGCACGGCAACGACACAAGAAGAGGTGTCTGTATACGTTATAGCTGGCAGAGCATAGAGATCGTGGATAGATTGATGTAAAATGGCAGGCAAACAAAACATATAAGAGATACCTATCGAAGAAGAAAACCTCTCCCGTAAATACGTCCCTTCCTTAATCGTATCATCTATCAAAGGAAGAATGAAATGACACCTCCAACACATTCTATAAAAATCCTGCTCGGAGGCATTCTCCACAATCATAACCCGCTCATCATTGTGGAATTCCTTAGGCACCGAAGTGCCGACAATATAAATCCTTAAATTTCTATCTGTTATTTCCTTCAAAATAATACGCAGCTGTTCAATATTTCGATTAGATAAATTAAACTTCCCCTGAACAAGAATATTTATTCTTTTCTCTTCCAACACGCTCTCTTTCCAAAACAAAGGATCACCTTCATAGGAAACAGGGTTCATCATCTGATAATACTGTTGAAAACCTCTGCTTGCACCAACGGGAGATAATGTCAGAACATGTGAAGGGTCGTCTTCTGAAACGTTAAGATTAGATCGGTGAGAAATATAGAGCATCCGATCCTTAAAATCCTTCATTACGGGATGATCCAAATTAAGAGTAAATTTACTAGCCTCCACAGAAGGATAAAATGAAACAAGAATTGCACTGTCATACGCCTTGGCATCTGTTTGAGAATGATACGAATCGATATATTTCATCTTGTATCTTTTACAAAAAGCGTCTAATCCAAACAGATCTTGTTTCTTTGTTGTTCTAAGAATAATAGGTTCAATATGAAGAAGGCGAAGAAGCGAAAAATAAAGGCTTATGGCTGTTTCTGTATGATACTCCGTGTTAAGTACAATAAGAACCTTACGATGCGCGTTAATCTTCTTAATATGCTCAAGCTTTAGCTGGATATGGTCAAACCTTTGATTGGCCATAAGATTAACATTCTCAATTTGCCCCTTAAACATCTCTCGAGATTGATCACTCTCATGCTTAATTTGCAGTTCTATTGATTCTTGATACTTAAGAATCTTCTGTTCTAAGGATTTGGTTTGATCCTGTATTTCGTTATGATGACCAGAAACCTTCTCCCCAACAATTCTCACTTGATCTTGAATATCCCTATAGCTGATAACAACTTGGCTCTCTACATTCTTAACCTTTTCTTCAAAGGCTATATGACTGCTAACAACCTGACTCTCTACATTCTTAACCTGTTCTTCAAGGGCTTGATAACTACCTGCAATCTGACTCGCTACATCCTTAACCTGTTCTTCAAGAGCTTGATGACTACCTACAACCTGACTCTCTACATTCTTAACCTGCTCTTCAAGGGCTTGATGGCTGTCAACAACCTGCTCTTGCATAAAAACATGACTCTCAAGCAGACTCGTTTCTAATCTCTTCACATCACCTTGGAACATCTCAGAATGACTAATAACCTTGCCTTCCATCTCTTTAATCTGATCTTGGGTTAATTTATTACCTTGATTAATCGCCGACTGTATTTGCTTGAGTTGCTTCTGAAACATCTCTCGATCTTTGTCCATTTGTCCCATTAAGTGCTTATGAAATTCTTGAGTCTTTTTCCATTGATCTAGATAGAGGTCTTTATCTTTCTTATTCTGGTTCATCATATCTTGCTGCACTTGCAAGATCTTCTGAATCATAACAACCGAAACACACTGAAAAAGAATAATGCCAATTATAAATAACAGACTAAAGGATGTTTTCAGATCCATGTTCCAATAATAAACACCAAGGAAACAAGTCACTAGTGTAAGAATAAGAAGCATCCCAAGAATCAACGCTTTTAATGGAGAATCAAACAACTGAAAGGAATTGTTAACTTTCTGCCCCGCAACTCTATCTGGAAAATATTGCTTTAATTGAGAATAAAAACCAGGAAATAGCTTCTTAATCGACTGTCCACAACATGTTAAAAAGTTTAAATAAATTTGATCCATCTTAATAAAGATCGTTTCTCTCGATATATTGGAACCCTTGGGCCTGTTGAGAAGGTTGTAAAAGAAAACCACGACACTTACAAAAGGGTTGCCCTCCTCGTTCTGTAACCACGTCAAAAATCTTAATGCCTTATGCATGTCCTTCTTATCTGATGCCCACGTCCAAAGACCATGTTCATCCTTCTTGATATCCTGAAATGGATCAAAATCATTTCTTTTTAGAATTAAAAGTCTATCGTTATATCTTCTATTCTTAAATTCCCCATGCCACAGATGAAATAATTGACCCTCTACATAATAAACACTTCCTCTGACGATCTCATGAATCTTCTTTTCCCAAGACATCTGCGCAGAATAAAGCTTAGGAGGAAATAACTTATAAACTCCATCAGCCCCTGGAGCATAAAATGCATCTTTGATAACAATATCATTAGCCCCATCAATATTAAAATCAGAAAAACCCTCCTTCTCAAACACACTTCTTCTGGCCGCCCAAGCATAGGATGGATGCCCATAGACAGGAGGCTTTAATGTCTGACCATAAGCAAAACCATAGCGTTTTTGATTATTCGATTTCCCAAACTCTAATGAATCTATATTCATTTCATTGATGTCTTTACCCTTGGGCATATTAATGGCCAAGGAATACAACTGAACCACATAATAATCTTCTAATAGTCGACAAGCCTCTTTGACCCAATTCTCGTTCTGAAATATAATATCAGCATCTAACCATGCTATTTTGTCACACTCTTTCGGCAATCTCTTTAATCCTTGATTGACCAAACTTTCTCTTTGCCAGAAAATATTTTCCTTCCCAGTTCTTAACTGAAGGAGAATATCCGCATCTTCATTCTTTAATTCAAACGGCTTTTTTCCAAAAGCAAGCTCCACTGTCAAAAGCTTCAACCCTTGCCTTTGACTGCTTTCTCGGAATTTCTTATAGTTCTTGTATTTAGTTTGCTTATCTCCTGACGGGTTAAAATAGGTTGTTATCCCCCATAACTCGCCAGGAAGCTTTTGTGAATAGGTTGGAAAACCGTTGCTCATATTATTCCATTTCTCTAAGACTCTAATAAACTCTAAATCAAGCTTCTTCTGATTCCAGTCATTTTCCACATCTTTTCTAGCATTTATTGTAAGGTGGTTTCTCTTTGCATTATCATGAATTAAGCTTTTTAATGTCTCGGCTAAAGCTATAAAATCTTTCTCATTAACAAGATATCCGGAAATACCATCCCTTATCATCTCAGGAACACCTGAATGTTTTGTCCCCACAACGGCTACTCCGCAAGCCATCGCCTCTTTAATGACAATGGGCGCAGACTCCATATCCCCATTAGAAGCTGTAATGCTAGAGGCTATTAAAATATCACTTTGATTTAAAATATCTAATATCTCTTCCCGACTTCTTTCTCCTAATAAAAAGACATTGTCTTCTAAGTTAAGACTTTTTATAAGAGAAAGTATGGATTCTTTTAGCTCTCCACCCCCTACAATCTCATACCTTACATGAATACCCGACTTTATAAGTTCATTAACAGCCTTAATACCAAATTCTATCCCCTTCTTCTCAACAAGTCGGCCTATTGTTAAGACTCTGACAGGACTCTGCAATGAATCCCTTTTGGAAAACTTGAATTTCTCAATATCAACTCCCAATCTATGCACATACAATTTATTCTCAGGACATCCTATCTTCGACAGAAGATCCTTAAAGAATTGACACGGCACAACAAAATGATCACAAAATCTAAACAAATCTTGATAATAATCCTTACCCTTTGATAAAACCCAAGAGGTCGCATCATACCCATGAAAGAATGTTATTAATTGCCCTCGCATTAACCCCTTCTTCTTCCAATCTAAAACCTTAACTCCATTAACGCCAAAATGAGCTAATATAAAATCATAGACCTTCATTTCTTTGGGATGTGAATATGTTGTTCTTCTTAATAAATCATATTGACTTACCGCCTTATGAAGAACCTTTTCCTTCGAATCTTTTTCTGCGTAAATATCCACCTCACAACCCAAATCAATCAAAGACGTAATTTGATCTAATACAAACGATTCTGATAACTTTGGGAAACTAGAAACTACAATCGCGATACGCTTGAGATAACTTTCTTTTCTTTGGTAGAAATATTCTTTTACGGCTTGGTGCATTTGAGGCTTATCCGAAGCCCACATCCAAATTCCTTCTTGGTTCTTCTTAATATCAGTATCGGGACTAAAATTATGATCTTTAAGAATTGAGTCTCGTAACACATAATTTCTATTCTTTATATCCCCATGCCAAAGATGAAGAATTGTCCCTGAAACATAGGAAACACTCCCATTAACCCTGGAGCTTATCTGTTGAGCCCAAAATTTTCTATCATTCCTTAAAGAATCAGATACTAAAACTCTTTTAAAATACTCATTATCCTGTTCATGTCCATAAAAGGCATACCCCATAATTAAATCTGCAGATCCTAATATCAATCGGTCATAAAAACCAAGGTCATTAAACACTTCTTTTCTCGCAGCCCATCCATAACCTGAATGTCCATGCTCTGAATATCTTGTGAGTACTTTTTTACCGGATCGGGCAATGCCATAGGCCATTCCATGAAACTTCTGTCCAACTTTAACGCCAATAGGCAAACTATCCACATGATCTATATCCAATTGATTACACGCTAAATGAATACTATAAGAATACGGTTGAACAACCATATACTTTTCAAGCAAATCAGCTGTTTCTTTTACCCAAAGATCATTCTTAAAAAGAATATCACAATCAAGCCAGGCGATTTTGTCACAGTCCTTAGGTAGGTTCTTTAACCCAATATTAAACAAAGCTTCTTTTTGCCATAAAACACTTTCTTCCCCAGCGCGTAATTGAATTAGAATATCTGCGTCTTCTTTTCTTAATTCAAATGCGTTGTTCCCAAAGGCAAGCTCAATCGTCATGAGGTTTAGCCCTTGCTTCTTATTAGCGTTTCTAAACTTTTTATAATTGGTATACTTATTAGAATATTGGGCGGGATTATAAAATGTCGTTATTCCCCATAAGGAACCAGAATTTTTTTCTTCTAATGCATTCAATTGAATCTCCTTCTGGTTCATCGACTCAATGTTATATATATTCCCCTGATCAAGATTTGAAAGCAATAGAGCCAGCTCTCCAAAACATGACCTGTCTGAATAAATCAAATAATCACATCGAGCTAATACATATAAATCTATTAACGCTTCTTTGGCCATATCAACCCTAGTACCATTTCTATAATGAATGGGCGCTTCTGAATGATCAGGAAAAAACTTATTTGTACATCGTATGTTCTTATAATTCTTTTGATACTCCCCTAAGACTCGCTTGTTATCTGTTGATAGAAATATAAAGGCATCAGGATCTTTCTTAAGGATGGATTGAATAACAGAAGGGAATTTATTTATATCTATATAATGTCGAGGACTTTTCTGATTATCTGTACATCTTATATGAACCCCTATAATCTTCTTTCCATGGAGATTATTAGCATAAAACTCGTTGACTCTACTTGTTATATCTGGACGAAGAGAAAGATAATTCACTAACAACTTCCTCAAAAGCTCTTTCTCATTCTCACATGACCAAAATGCTAAAATAGATTGAGCATTCAATCCAAAATCTTCTAAATCAAAACGCAAATCAGACATAACGACAATGTGTTCTTCATAATCAACCTTGGAAAGATCAATATTAACAACAGGGAGATCTGGTGAGTTAACATCCCATATCGTCTTATCTAAATTCCTTACCCATATTGATGGAAAAACAGAATCCGTTTGAGGCAGTCTATCGCTTACATTAACCAAAGGACTTTTAAAAAGCATATGAAAAGAGTTTCTGCCTTTCTCGGCATACATCCCCTCCCTCCAATCGACAACAAGAGTTCTCTGGCTTATGTGAGCATAACAAATAGCCGCCATAAGACTCTCAATACGATTGGCCATTCCTACCTTGCTTTTTAAGACGAGAAACTTCTTGTTATGAAATTCCCTATCATTAAAATCAATACGAACAAGATCATTAATATACGCTTGGGTTTCTTTAAATATGTAATTCTTCCAATTGCTTGTAATGCCCCGATAATGAAGAAAGAAATACTTGGAAAAATGCGGTTTGTCGACCAAACTTGAAACCACCCCGTGCACATCTAAATATTTAGCAGCCTCTTTCCTTATACAATATTTAAAAGACTTCCTTCTTAATTCTTTTTCCCTATACTTAAAATCTTTAAATGAAAAGTCGTCTGTTACAACCCCTTCTCGAGCAACCATATAACTATCAAACTGAACCCAGTCCACTCCTCTTAAAAGATCATTTAATTCATTCGTCTTAATGATGAGAATCTCGTCGATATCAAAATTAAATAAATATCCGCTTTCAATAAATTTCAAATAACAATGATTGAGTGCCCCTGCTTGACAAAAATCATTCTTAAATGATTTTGGTGGCCCATATTTAAAAACCCATGGGACAATTTTTACTTTATCATTGGATAAAGATTGAATCTCTTTAAAATTATCACTTCCATTATCATAAATAATAATTTGATCCACTAAGGGAAGATAATGATGAATCCAATCCTTAATCCAAATCAACTTATTATTTTTCTGCAGAGTTACTAAGGTTCTCCCCTTAAAATTAATGATATTTTGAGGAACCTTGAAAGAAAACTCTTCATTGGAATTCTTAAAACTTACCCTGACAAGATTTATTGGAAAAACCAAGGCCACATCAGCCCTAATGATTGTAATGACACCCTCATTATTCTCCCAAGACAATGGAATCACCTTTCCATTAAACTGAATAGATAATTCTCCTAATTCATTTTGTAGGTTTAAAAATGGCGGGCCAATAAGAATTAATGTGGAATTGTTGGGAGTTAGAAAAACATCGTAAAATAAAGTTTTATCATCATAAGACTCTATTTTTTCTGATGGATGTAGCGGCTCATTGAGTTGTCTAATAAACTTGGAATCTTTGTCTAATGTGCAAGAATTAATCTTAATATCAGGTGAAGGTTTAAAATTCTTTAGACTATCCATAATTCACTACACCAAGGTAATTCCAATACTTTGTATTTATAAAAAAATGGCGGAGAGGCAGGGATTTGAACCCTGGATCCGAGTTACCCCGGACAACGGTTTTCGAGACCGCCGCATTCGACCACTCTGCCACCTCTCCTAAGTCATAACATTAATTATTTCAAATACTTATATACTATAAAATTAATATCGATTTTGCTAATTTCGTTTGGTGTCGAAATCGTGACGGTTTTAAACCCTTCATTCTTCATTTTAGACTCAAGCCTATCTAGAATTAATAATCATACAAAACAAAAATCGTAAAACCTCTTATTTCTAATAGAATTTTACATGTAGAATACATAAGATATTGATATATAAATACTTACAATATATTACAATTTCTAATAAAGTTTATTAGAAGAGCCCTCCTAATAAACTCTCACGACCAAATTTCTTTGCAGTGGGTTTGGAATAAGCCATCTTTCTCTTACTTGTTCCAACTTTTTCTAGCAATTGTTGCTTAGTCAATTTCTTGAAAATTTCTGAAGCTTTAAGAGTATCTAAACCAGAAATTTCACAAAATTGTCTGTTCGTAATGATTTTATTCTCTGATAAAAATTTGTCTATCATATCCCAATAAGTAATTCTCTCTTCATTGAATAAAATTACACATACTGAATGAGGAGTATGATTCCTAGATAAGTAAAGCGGCGCATAAAGATTCTTTTTGTACATTTCTCGAAACATACGGTTGACCCCTTCTCCAATATCAAGATTAGGTGGGGTAGGCATCTTTTTGAGAGTTCGTTCAACTATAGAATTTCGAGCAAATCTTTCATCCAATATGGTATCAGGCGTGACAAACCCGGGGAACCACCCAGGACTCTCCACTTCAATGCGATCATCAAAAATACGAATATGTATATTATCTTGAATACTGTAATCCCTATGGATAACAGCATTAGTTATAGCTTCTTGAATAACAAATCCGGGAATCTTTAATCGCTTAAAAGTGGCTCCTTCCAATTTGATAGGCAAAGCATTCTCTGAAACATATTGATAAGCCTCTTCTATCTGTCCTAATAACGCTTTTTCTATCGTAAATGGTGGCCTTCTAAAATTCGGATTTGCCGATGCTGTTCTCATTGTCCCAAAATAATGAATAATTGTAATACCGACTTTACGTTTAAGAGTAATGGATGGATTATCAGAAAACAAAAGCACAGCAGCATTATTCAAGAGAACTTTTCCCTCTCGTTCTTCCGCTAATCCATTTTTAAGAAAAAACTTAGGAACATCTTTTTCTTCACTCTTATTGTACGCCATGAATTCTCGAATAAGATTTTGATCAAGATTAGATAGAGAAACATCTTTGACTATATCGGACTCAAAAGTAATCGTTCCTTTTTCATATTGAAGCCTCATTGATTGCTCATGGGTCAAAATATTATTCTGACTTCCACGACGAATATAAGTCTGCCCACTCATTAAAGAATGAACCGAGTTACTGGCATCAACAAAAATAAGCAATACCTTATCCGCTGTTCCCTTTAAATTAAGAATATCCACATATCGATGATCTACTTTTGGTAATGGTGGGACGAAATTAACTGAGATAAGTTTCAACAATTCATCACAATTATTTGACTCCTCAGAAACACCAGTTAATCGTTCTTTCCCAGAAGAATGTTTTTTATCAGCAATCCCATAAACAAAAAGCCCACCATCCGTGTTTGCGAAAGCACAAATTGTGGCTAAAACTTCCGACGGCTTCTTTAAAGCCCTTTTACATTCAAAAGCTTGCCCCTCATCATTTTCTAATAATTGATCAACAAGATTAGTATCCATATATCCTTTAATTTAAAGCTTCAACCGCTTTACGCTTATGCTCTGGCGATAAATGAGCATAGCGTAAGGTCATTGTTAATGACTTATGCCCCAACAATTCCCGCACAGTATTTAGATCAATTCCCGCCATAACCAAATGCGAGGCAAATGTATGCCTTAAGTCATGGAAACGAAAGTTTTCGATTTTACATGTTTCCAAGGCAGTTGCAAAGCTTGTTTTTACCTCTTGATAAGGACTCCCATTATAATCTTTACAAAAAACATATGGCCCTTTGGGACTCTTTTCAATACCTTTTAAAACTTCTTTTAACTTATGATTAATAGGAATCTCTCTTTTTTCCCCATTCTTTGTATTTAAAACATAAATGATACCACGGTTTAGGTCGATATTCTCCCACTTTAAGCTTAAAATCTCGCCTTTACGCATACCCGTATTAAGAGCAGTAATTACAATAGGCTGCAGATGTAATGCAGAGGCTTTGATTAAACGTTCACACTCTTCTTTTTCAAGATAACGTAAACGCTTATTATTTTCCTTAAGCATCTTAACTCTTTTGACTGGATTTTCTTTTGCCTTACTCCATTCAATCGCACGATTAAACATACACTTTAAACATGCTAAATTACGATTAACACGAGCAGGAGAAACTTCTTTCATCCGCTCAGCTTTGAATTTCTCAACCATTTGAGGGTTAATTTCATAAAGATACTTTCCCCCAAAAGAACTCTTGAGTGTGTTTACATTATGTAAATCTGACTTCATCCAAGATTTATTATTTGGCTTTGAATAAAGCTCTAAGAATTGTTCAGCGAATTCCTCAAATCTTATTTTTACCTTTTTTTGAACATCAAGATGTTTATTCTCGGCGATCTCAACTAGACGTTTATTTAAAACTGTTTCCGCTAAAGTTCGATTAGGACCTATTCTTTCTCTTTTACGCCTACCCTCAGGATAATATTCAATAAAGAAATTCTTTTGATTCTTGACCTGTATTATATGTTTACAACCCGAGCAAGGAAGTTCCTTTAAATTGTCGTCATGGACATTGTATTCTTTCTTGCAATTCTCACAGTATATTCGGTTATAAACGCCCATTTAATCTCTCAACAATTGTTTAATTTTCTCAACATCTTCCTTTAACCAATAACGATAATTTCCCATGGGAGTTCGTTTAGCTTTGGGAATTTTCCCTGTCTTTTCCCAATAAAAAATATTTAACCTTGTAACACCCAGCATCTTCTCCACATCTTTCATGAAATATTTCTTCTCCATTAATCACCTTAATATAGTTTATACTGTTAATGTTGTTAGGTCAATGAATTTCTTTGAATCGCTTGTCTTTAAGCCAAGGTTCAATTTCTTTCATGTCGAATTTTAACAGTTTTCCTATTTTAAGGTAAGGGATTTTCTTCTGGCATACCCATACATATAAAGTTCCTTTGGGCACACCTAGATAATCGGAAAAATCATCAATTCCTAAAAAACGTCTTTCAATCATTGTGGCATTCATATCACTTCCCCTGATAATCAAGCTCATCATTAATTTTATTGGGCTTCTTTTTTCTCTTTAATTTATTGTCTATAGGCTTAGGGGGTTCAGTGGCTTGATACGCTCGTTTATATAAGTTTAATCCATCCTTCTTATCTTTTTTGGCTGTCTTTTGGTATGGCAGTTCATGAATGTTATTAAAACATCCCAAATTTACACAAACCTGACTATTATCCCCACGGTAGATGAAATACCCCTGTCCAAATTTATGCAGGCTCTTTATCTTGTCCGGTGGAAAATAAAACTCATTGACTACCCTATTCGATGATTCTCCACTGTGTATTTGATTACCAAACTTCCCTCCTGTCATCCGATAGGTCTTTTCTTCCTTGATGTATGTCCCCATGCTTTTAGCAATCAATTCACAAAGCACCGGATCTGTTTGTTTAAGATAAATCTTATTCATGGTGTTTTCATCGATAAGCTTCATAAAGGAATCTGATATGGCGCTTAAATCACTTAAACTCTGGTGAGCGATTGTGACCATCATGCCACTGTCACGAGCTTTGTTTAAAACCCCAACAAAGGTTTCTTCAGCAAATGAACCGTATTCATCAATAATGACACTGACCAAGGTATCCTTGGGTAGTTTACCAATTTGAATCAGTGATGAAATATATCGTAAATTAGCCTGCACCATGCGAGCGATGTTAACGGCCTGCGTAGGATACGCATTGATTGGAAGTTGAAAATAAATAATCTTCTTTTGTCTGATGGCATCGGTTAAAACGATATCACTATGAGGGTCATTAAGAATATCTTCTCTGTACGATGAAAGATAGTTATTAAAACCCGCAATGACATACCTCCATCCCCTATTGGGTTCTGTCAAACCTTCAAGCAGAATTTCCAATTCTTTCAAATGTCTGCTAGCCTGTTCATTATTCTTATCTATTTGTCTATTAATATCCTGATAACAAACATCATCGTTTAAATACGTATAAACATCCATAATCGAAAATGGCTTGCCTAATGAATGTAAAATATAAAAAGCGTGTTCGAAGATGGTCTTAGCTGTTTCTCTGTAAAAAGTATTCTCATCTTTAAAATTACTGAAAAAACCATCACTAATAATCTGTGGATCACACTCTCCCACATAGAGCGGATTGTAGGTACAGGACTTTTCCTTATCCACCAAGGAAAACAGCAGAAAATCTTTACCTCGACCTATCGAATCCAACAAGTTATTGAGTCGATTAATAGTGGCCGATTCTCCTTTGGCATCAATGATGATGACAGGCCTATTTTTTAAAGCATCCTGATAAATAAGAGGCAAGAATACCCCTGCGGTCTTACCCGTACCTGTCATGCCTAAAATCTGTAGGTGATGACATCTTTGAATATCACTAAAAGAAACGACTTCTTTATTTTGTTTCTCAGCATTTAAGCCTATAAACGTCCTGTCTTTATTCTCTGGAGCATTAATAAAGTCATCGATCTGCTTTTGAAAATCAAAAAGAATATAAGCAAAGGACATGGGTTTTTCGTTGGGATCTCTTTTAATTCCTAGATGCCACATATTGATTTGATTAAAGAATTTCTCAAGATGATGGCCAATAGAGTAATACAGTAACCCTAATGCAAACAGAACAGATACTAAAAAGACTATAAAAAATGGATTATGCAATCTTTCTTGAAAATCCAACCAATATTGCTCAATGAGCATCCGATATTTATAATAAAAAGCAAGTACGACGACTAACACCGCAATCGTATTCTCTAAGCTATGCGGAACACTGTTATTGTTTGTATTGTTATCCATGCTAATTTCCTTTGATCATCCAATGGCCAGGCTCAAGCACAACATTCTTATAATGACCTTCTACCAGATCGCCATTCTCATCTACCTGGGAATTGACCCACATCCTACTTATTTGGGCCTCAACCCAAACTTTATCTTCTTGAGACTTGGGTTCTTTCTTCTCAGGAATAGAAATTAGAGGTTTATCGAAATCCGGCTCATCAAAACTGGCACACCCGCTTAAAAGAAAAATCATAACTAATAACGATAAAAACCCCATAAACTATCCCCCTTGAATGTCTACTTCTTTTTCAAAGTAAACCACTAATTCTTGACCAGCCAGGACAATGGCATAACCCTTAGAAGCTTCTATATCACCTTGAATATGCTCGGCTTGTTTTTGAAAAGTATTGGAGACACCATTGAGTAAGGCGTTACGTGAATTAGCTTCTACCTGATTTATGCCAGTTAAAGCATTGGTGGTTGTTTGTTGAAAGCCCAAGGCCATACCGCTTAAAAGATTCATGGCCATACCAATAATGGTTTTCTTAGTACTATCATCAATAACAGTGCCCGTTAATCCGCCTGACCCGTCCTTACTTAAACCTATGGCATCAATGGTAATGGTTTTACCGTCTTGAAAAACAATATCGTGGAATTTCACCGTCACCCGATCTCTTTCACGACCCGCAGACGCTGTCCCATAAATCCGTGTTCCAAAGGGTAATAAAAGTTCTCCATCAAAATAAAAATCTTCCCAAACCTGGGCTATGACCGGAGCCTCAAAATTATTAGTAACAATATTATGAATCAAAAGGCATTTGACCATACTGCCTAAGGGGATAACCCTCTTGGATTTGAAGTCCTTGGTATCATCAAAGACGATCATTTTTGTCTGTACTGGTAACAATGGTTTAGCTGAAGGCGGCGGGGTTATCTTAGGGGCAATAGGTGGTTGTTTGATTTCGGGTGGGGGTAATATTTTGGCGTAGTCTAGGTTAAAACTGCTTCCCTGTTCTTTTAAAGAGGCGTTAGCCGCTTCAATAATGTCTTTTTCTTTTATGATTTCCTGTTTTGGTTCTTTTTTAGGAATGGACTTTTTTTCTTTAGATAAAAGGCAGGAGATAATAATAATTAGACCTACAAGACCCCAAGTCAAAAAAGTCGGCTTTCGTATACCTCTATTGTCTGTTTTAAGAAATATCTGTGTATAGTTCATTGTCCTCATCCTCTGTACCTAATTGGCATTCAAATGGATTGTCTATAGAAACATAACTGCCTTCTAAAACCAGCCATCCGTCCGTCTGACCATTCACACCCAGCTTATGACTATCAAAAAGAATATATTGCACAGTCAATGGCTGATTATGGACCAATAAGTTCGTACTTTTCTCAATGAGCTTTAAAGGATGGTTAGTAGTGTTATGAATACTGATATGCAGAATTAAATAATGGGGGCTTTGATTGGTAAAGGCTTCAATAAAATCAATTTTAAATTTTGAATAAGAATATGTATAAAACAAATCTTTATGGATTAATTTACGTTCATTGACCACCTTGATATCTTTTAAGATAGGATAATTTCTAGCTAACTTTAATACTTCATCTACTGTAATTTTCTTCTGTTCTTTACTGTCATCTGGAAAGGATTCTTTAGTATCCACCACATAATCCACCTTGGTCTGATCAGCAATACTGACCTTATAATTAAATCTTTGGCTGGCGGTAAAGACAAACAAATTAGTTTCTCCGGATGGTTGTAATGGTTTGATGATGACAGTTTTAGAATTTTGAGGGATTTCGACTTGAATGAGCGAATTATCACCAACGGTGACTAGCTTGGGTTTTTCTTTAAATTCTAATACTGTACAAAAACCCATAGCTGTATTGACCCTTAATACATCGGCCTCTTGGGGCGTTTCATATAAAATTTTATTATCCTCTAAATACCTTTGTTCTGGCTCTGCCCAAGCCATCGAGGATAACAACAAGATCATTAAAATTAGTAAGAGTTTCACAAAGCTTTATCCTTTTTTTGAATCACATTATTGACCAGTAAACCGTAAGGATTTAATTCGCTGGGTTTGATTTTCTTGATTTCAAAGATATAACTGATAGGTACTGTTTTATTATTACCGTTAACATACAAGGTACGCACACCCGCGATCTCCATCCAATACGGATTGCTTTTCTTAGTTATTTCAATATTATTAATGACAAACTGCTGGCTGATTCCGTCTTTCTCGATACTTAATTGATGATGCTTATAGGCATCCAATATCGCTTCCTTGGCTTTTACTGAAAGATACGGAGCAATGCCTTCAATTTGATTAGGCAAGGACGTTGAAGAAAAGTTTAGATATTGACTAACGATCATTTTAGTAAAGCCTTGTAACATGGCTTCATCCATCTTGAAGTTCTTAGCCTTTAAAATACCAATATCACCTTCACTGGAATAAACAATCAGGGGCGGTTTGTTAATTAAATTTAAAATGATGCCGACCAAAAGAAAATTTACAGATAAACTAAGAATAATCAGGAGGCTCAAGGTCTGATTGTATTTTTCTAAAATGGTTCTATTAAAAATGAGTTCACTCATGTATCCGCTCCATTCTCTGTATCATCATTACCTGTCATCAAATCTTTAAATTTACCAGGAGATGTCGTTGGCGTTTGCGTAGATAGCATGGCTGCTTGATTAAAATTCTTCATAGTATCTTTGTAGAGACCTGTGACTGTATTGCTAAGTTGATTAGTAGACAAAAGGCCACCCACTGCCCCCGATGAGCCAGCCCCTACTCCAGCGACCATGCTATTGATAATAAATGGAGAAAAGATAAGGACAAAACAGACCGCAAAGTTAAGACAGGCAAATTGCTCAATACCTTGACCCGATGATCCTATTTGATTGCTTAAGGCAACGGCAATCGATAAAGCAATGTGCCAAAGTATCGGCCAGCAAAGCACGGCCACATAACTGGTATACCAACCCTTAAATACTCTTTCGGTAGATTTAAACAAAACTAATGGTATTAAAACAGGCCCCAGCTTATATAAAATACCCGTCATGGAATAGCGAATCGCCTCCATGATCTTGGAAATCACCGCATAAAAAATAAACGATAAGTTGATAATGAGATTGTGTAAAGAAAACCTGCCGAATATCGCATTCCCCACCTGTGAAACAATACTAGTTTGAGTGTTACTCTGAAACTGCCCTTGCATGTTGTTACTCATCGCAGCATATTGGTCAACGAAGTTCTGGTCTGGATTAATGGTTTGGTCAACACCAGTAACAATCGCATAGGTGGTATCCATTATCCAAATGTAATTCTGTAAAAGTACAAAGCCAATGACAAGCCTTACAATCACATCAGCCCAATTAACACTATGACTTAAGATCCCTACATAATTAACAAACACAGCCAGTAAGAATAACGACACCAGCATGTATCTGCCAGTCGTTAAAATCGTAGTTAAATCACCTCTGATGGCTGAAAGGACAATATCCATAAATTTATATTTTGAAGGTTTGACTAGTGACCACACCCATAAAATCCTTAACCCCTTGATTTTCCTGCTCAAACTCAATAGCCTCTTGTTTACGCTTTAAATTCTCATTAGAGCTTTCAATGCTTTGGGTCTTTAAAACTTGGGCTAATAAATAGGTCATGTTATTTTCCATTTGAATCAGCTGGGCTATTTCTACAGCAATTTGCTTTAAAGCTCCTTTTTCAGAAACATTATTAGCATTATCGGTAAACTGCTGCACTGACTTGGAATTTTGGTCATAGAGATTTTGATAACTATCCGCTACTAAATAACCAGCGGAATTAGTTTTATCTGAGAAGTCGATATTGCTAAAGGTTTGGGTTGAATTAGCCACCCAAGGATCAAGAGAACCAAATAGATTTTTCCACTGGCTGGATATATCCTGACTTGTATTGATGGTGGATTGAACATTACGGATAAGATTATTGGTGGCTAAAACGACGTTTCGAAAATCCCCCACTGTCTGCAAGCCCTCTATCCCTTGTGCGTTGGCTTGAGCTAATTGCAAAATGCCTTGTGTGCTACTTAATTGCTGTTGCAGGGTTTGAACAGTTTGAATTGCTTGGGCTAATTGACTTAAATGCTCGGCGGTTTGAGTAACTGTCTGTTGTAGGATAGCTGCTAAAACGGCTGGATCAGTAAAGGCAATCGCTTTAGCTTGATTAGTAAAAGCTAAAAGGCTCAATAAGCTTAAGATTAATATTCTTCTCATTGATATTCCTCCAAGGTTATAAAATGCTCGTCATAAACAACACCATTTTCCTGACGTTTAGGCACTTTATATCTGGTGAGCCTCTTAGATAAATCAGAATTATTTCTGGCATATTGACCCGTACCAGCTTGCCAATTTTGATTAGCCATATCCACCTGCGCTTGAGCGTAACCTTTGTCGTATTGAGTTTTATTTTTCTTTTTATCGCTAGAATCTTGAATTTGACCTGCGATATTACCAACGAGAGCCCCTCCTAAAGCTCCAATAGCAGCCTCCTTCTTATCTCGATGAATATAATAGCCAATGGCCCCGCCTGCACCTGCTCCACCTACCGTGTATCCTGCTTGCCTTAAACTGCAACCACTAGAAAGCAGTCCTATCAACAATATAAAAAACATCTTTTTGAACATATCACAACCTCACTTTGTAAAACCAACCCCATGGGGATATTCCTTGGCACATTGCACTAAAGCCTCATACATATTGAAAGACGGATTCTCTTTCTTGATCTTTTCGTAGAAATTCAAATCCATCGCATCCGTGGTTGCCACCCAATACTCAATGGGAGTTGGACAAATAACCATCTTTGAGCTGATATGCGCTAATTCCTTAGTTTGCGAAAAGAATACTT
>JADFYF010000005.1:0-31288 GCA_015233165.1 Candidatus Omnitrophota bacterium | reverse complement strand
ACAATGGTCTTAACAGCAGGCATAGAGTTTTGCCTTAAGATAAAACGAGTATTAGAATTACCCAAGATGGCATGTTCCAAACCACCTCCTAAAAAATCATTTAAGGACTGCGTAATCGATATAGCACCCGCCCCATATTTACGAAATGTTCTATAACATTCCGCAATAAACTTGGCAGCCTCTGGTGTCGATAGAAGTTTCCAGCATTCATCAAAGATGACAAATTTTCTCCTACCTGGCTCACTCATAATCTTGCCCCAAACAAAATTGGTCACGATCGTCAACATGGCCGCTTGTAGACGCTCAAATTTTTCTAATCCTTTTAAGTCAAAACAAATGACGCTCTTATCTAAGGAGATAGTCGATTTTCCGTCTGTATAATTACCGTATTGACCGCCTTTAAACCAATTACCTAACAGGCCAAGAACAGGTTCATAAAATGGCTGAAATGGTTTATACCTCTCCGATACTACTTTTAAAGATTCCTTTAAATCACTTAAAGTCGGATACTCCGTCATTTGATAGAGATATTGAACAGAACGAAAAATAAAATCTTCCACAATTTGATCTGAGCCATTAAAGCGCGCGACTCCTCCCATCATCTGTTCAATAGTCTTGGTTTTTATAATAAGGATTTCGTTTTGTTCTTCTTCGCTAAAATCAGAGAGCTTACGGTCTTTGGCTAAATCAAAAAGATTGATGGTGAATTTCTCTCTTAGGCCAAGATCGATATATTCACCACCTTTAAGAAGGACTTGGCGCTTATAAGAGCCTCCAATGTCGATAAAGATTTCAACAGGGTCATTCTTACTGTATTGATTGATAATTTGATTGATTGTAAAACTTTTACCACTCCCTGAAGCACCAACAACAACGGTATTAAAAGCAGATAGGTCTTCGCAAAATGGATCATAGGAAGCTAGGCCATGTGTAGTATTATAAAAAAGGCATTGGGCCTTACCGCTTCCTCGAAATTCACTAAACAACGGCAAGAAATCTGCTAAATGAAGGCTTTTCAGTAGAATCCAGCGAGATGATTCCTTGGTCCATCCAGGCAGGCAACTGACAAAAATGGGTTTAACAGATCCCCAGCGTTCATCGTGCATTTCCGTACCGTTCATGGCTGAGAAAAGTCTTAATACTTCCGCCGTTCGCTTTTTGACATCTTCAAACTCTTCGGCGTATACATGCACCGTTAACTGCATACGAAATAACTTTTGATTACTTTGTTGGATTTCCTCTAACAGATATTCGTATTGAGAAACTTTAGTCTGTGCGTCTTTATTGACAATACCAAACATGCCTTGAATATTGCCGTATTCACGCTTACGCATAGACTCAATTTTAGCCCGCCCCCATTCCTTAGGTGGAGCCTCGAAATTGACAACGACATCAAACTCTGAGAATGAAAGATTATTTAAACCGATCAGCATGGCTGGATAGGTCGCTTCAGGGAGGACTTTAAGAGAAATATATTTATGATAAAAACCGCCAAAGTGAATGTATTCCCCTTTTTTATCGTCAATATTCACATCACAACAACAGACCTGCTTAACAAAAATCTCTGAATCTTTAGGCTGAGGACAATCAATACCCTGCTTTTGTCTATCAGGATTAAGGTATTTATAAATCAACTGCATCCAGCCATATTCATCTAAAGTTTTATGACCAAAGCCTGCGCCATTTAAACCTTCCTCTATATTGGTCAAAATTAAACGAAACTCTCTTTTATTAAGTTCCACTTCAGCTTCGGTTAATTTCTTAACATTGCGAAAGACATTTAACCGATTGACCTTTTCATGCAAAGTTCCGTTAGCATTAGGTAGAAAATTAACAAATAAATAACAACGTCTTCTCCTAAAGAGTTTTTCGCCAGCAATCTTTTCAAATCGTTCAATACGCTCTTTATGCATTGCTTTAATTAGAGGATGTTCGGTTTTGATAGTTTTATGTTCGTTGATTTCCTTGGTGTAATTGCTATCGAGGGTAAAAAATATTTGATAGGTGGCTCTATCGGTTAAACTACTTAGGAAGGTTTCAATCCTTTGAGAATAAGCAATCAATTCTTGGGAGGATAAATTCTCAATAGCCAAGCAGGTAAGCTCATAGCCTGTCGATATCGAATCGTCTTTGAAGACTAAAAAGTTATCTTCAAAATGGCTATAAGGTAAAAACTCCTGCAGGCTATTGAGCTTAATGTCCATATCACGGCCAATAAGGGTGTGAGCAAAATTTTGTGGGAAGGCCGTGAATTTCTTATCTTTAAAGAACCAATCGATATAATGTTCCGTCGCATTCGCTGGTTTACCACGTTTGATTAAAATAAGGAAGCCGCTTAAAATCCCTACCGAACCCCAAATTACAAGGTTATTAACCTTGACGGTTTGGAGGATTAAAGCAGCTCCTAAAACAATAAAAATATCCCAGCCTTCAAAACCAAAGACAATCATCCGATCCTGCAAATTCCTTAAACACTTTTCCATATAAACACGCATGACTCTATCCCCCAAATGATGCGCTAATAAAGCTGACAATCTGCGGTGCGCCAAACATAATGACCGTTCCTATCAAAGCTAGAATAAAAAGCTGAGCATTACCCATGGCCTTTTGCCAACCGGCAATGATAAGAAAGATAATTGCCAATGGCTGACAAATACCTTTAATCTTGCTTTGCAAATCTTCCATGCTGCTCGTTAGATCAGCAAAGGCCGGCGTGCTCATCACCAAAAAACATGCCATCACTGGTAACAACAATCTAAAGTTAGACGTTTGCATATAATTCTTTATTGTGTTCATGGCTTTTGTCCTCATTGATGGGGTTGTTAGAATGTGTTTTGTAAAAACCTTCCAAAGTAATAAATTGAAAATACAAACCTGCATCAGGCAACCTGCCTGATTTGACTAAACACTTTTCTATATTTTGAAGTTCTTCCTTAATATGGGCTGTTGCGCAAATGTAGATCACATTACGGTCTTTGACTTCTTGACGTTTGGCATAGGTGCGGAAGATATCATCATAGCGGTCTTTACTTTTTAAGGTGCGTTCATATTCAAGGAAATACTTCTGCCTGCTACCATCCTTTCGTCTACGCCAGAAAATCGCATCGGGTATTTTTTCACTACAGAAATTTGCTCGAAAGGATAAAGGCAAAGCCCAAAGACATCTTTCAGACCACCATTCATCGATAGTAATAAGATGCGTTTGGGTAAAGGTGGTACGTATGCGGTTAAGTTCTAAACAATGCGGGACACGGCCCAAGGAAAGAGGCCTAACTTCTAATTGTGGAAAATCAGGATAATACAGTTTTAATAATTCATAGAGTTTCGGATTATCGATAAACCAAATACCGTTGGGTATTTCAGGGTATTTGCTATGAGCGATACCCAGTTTATACAAAGCTACTCTAATATAGGAAGATTTATCAGGACATAAGAAATGGCGGGCTACATCTGATAGGGTGACAATTCCTTGCTCCCCAATGAACTTCAAGATTTGAATTTTTTGTGGAATCGCACGCATAACTAGGCGCCCTTTTCAAAAAAGACATCTTACAAGTTCAACTTCTTTAATTTGGGGGAAAAGAAATTGAGCTACGTTAAACTAGAATATTTTAGAAGAACCAATTACTTTGGGGAATTTGCACTACTTGTTTCCGATTGGGGAAATCGGTAAAAACTAATCACTCTTAATTTCTGAGAATAATATTATCAGAATCAAAATATTTGTCAATAATTATTTTGACTATATGTCAAGTTAAATATTAAGTATTTTACAATCAATAAATTTGTATTAAACGTTAACTACTTTATCGTCAGTATTTGTTAAGCCAAGAAATAATTTAATATTAGTCATTGGCTGAATATCGATAATCACTGGCGTAAAACCAGAAGCATTTTGGAGTTGGGCGAGTTGTGCAGGATTAAGGTGGAATTTGATCTCTTCACCGGAATTCTTAACTTGTAAATTATCATTAACTGCGTTTAAATCAACACCACCTTTTTCTAATTTTTCTCGACTCTTTCTATTTAAATTGACATTCTCTTGATGAGGTACAAACCTTGCATTCTCTAATTCCGCAAACGGGTTGATGGATGCCATTCCTCCAACTCCCGACATCACCGCCGCACTTAACACCGAACTAAGAAGAATTCCGGAATTATTCTTTGCCCCGAACATTGCCGCATCTTTAAATGAATCTAAAGCTTTCTTCACTTCAGAAGATTTAAGCTTATTTATTAATTCTTGGTCGATCCCAAGCTGGTTAAATTTTCTATATATTGCATTATACTCACCTTCACCGTACCCTGCTTTACCAATATTTAAATATTTAGAAACTTCTTCTGGCGTTAATTTTGTATTTTCATTATTTACATTTGCCATAATCCTTTTTACCTTAGCATCTACTGCTAAAGAATAAGGATCATCATAATATGCTAAGGCAGCACGAATCAAAAGCTTCACATCAGTTAAAACATCATTTTTAGGCAATAAGGCTTCTAAAGCTTTCTTCACCTCATCAGACTCAAGTTTTGTTAATAATTCTCGGTTGATGTTAAAACCTCCATATGCTGCATATATATAATCCTCACGTTGACTAAGCTTTAAATACCTACCTACTTCTTCTGGTGTTAATTGAATATCTTCATTAGATCTTATAATTTCTCGCGCCTTCTCTCTTCCCTTTAAAGGATCAGTATAATTTAATAAACTAGCACGAATTATACGTTTTACATCAGGAGTTAAAATATTCAAAGCACCTGGAACATTGTCAGCCTGTTTAGTCGGCATTTCTACATTATCGACAGCCTTTGCTGTTGGCTGTTCCCATTCAACTTTAGTACCACCCTTGGATTGCAAATCTGTTAATCTGATTTTACTTTGGCCTTTCTCATCGACTGTTACTGCAAGAGAAAAATGTTGACTCGAAAGTATCGTATCGCCTGATATTTGATAGTCCCCAGATGTTCTACCTACGGTAAATTCCTTATTTAAAGGAACCTCTCTTTCTTTGCCCAATGATGAACCATTCTTTCGGTCATATCGCCTTAATTTAACAATGTCATTTTCTCCCCAAACACGATAAGCAAATCTACCTGCCGAAACCCATACATTACCCGAAAAAGATACTTCCATTTGACCACCCTGACGTTCACCACCTAAGATTTTTTTCTGTTCAATACCTCCATTTTGCTCCTCAAGTTGTTCATCGAGATCATATCCAAACTCTTCAACAAAAGCAGCTACCATTTGATTAAACTGTTGCTCATTATCAACATCAACTAGAGGATTAACAACCGTTAGTGTTGTCGCACCAGGATGAGAAACCACTTCTACAGCGTCTTTATTATTTTCTATCGTTCGACTTGGCGAGAACTTTGACCTATCAAGCGGACCGTTCTCTATTAAATAAGATTTCCCTGAATCTCTATCTACACCAACTGCGTATACTTTTTCTCCAACCACAAATAAATATTGTCCATCTTCAAGACGTCCTATTTCAAGAGTCTCCTCTTGATTAATTACTAGACCATTCGTTCTCTGATAGCCTCCTGCCATCTTAACAAGAACACCCCCTAGTTTCTTTCCAGCAACTTTAATATCATACAATTCCAAAGAGCCATTTCCTTCAGAACTACGAAGTTTCATATCAAATTGCCCCTTAGCCCAAACCACTCCTAGTTGATAACCATATTTATTCATCCTTGCTTTTGAATAGGAGACCCTACTTAATTCTTGTTCATTTGATTTAGCTATCAAAGGGACACTAGGGGGTTTCTCCTTTAATTCCACAGGCTTTGCTTCTTCAGCTTGTTTAGGAGCACCCAACCGTTCTCTCAAATTACCAATCTCACTCGACAAATTTCTAAGAATATTATTCATTGGCAAAAGGGTTTCAACTTGACTGCGGGCCACAGGATTAAACTGGATACCTTCTTGATTCACTATAAAATGCCCTGCATCTTGTTCATCAACATCAATACCAAGAATCACATTGTTTAAATTAACGCCATGATGGACATGCCCAAAAACTACTCTATTAACGCCTAAGTGAAGTAAGAAATTATTTAGCTTGTTTTCATTAACAGGGGAATCTACAATTTCAAAATTAATACCCGCCTTTTTCAAATCATCTTTTGCTGTTATCAACACTTCTTTCCAATGCTTTAATATCATATTCTGGACATCTTCAGGACTAAAATTTCTGCCTTTTTTCCGTAACATTTTCTCAAACATGGGAGCTAGAGCATTAAATAATCGTTCTTTATTAGCATCATCGATTCTAATATTTCCTTCCTCATTTTTAAATTTGTCATACCAATCTTCACCACGGACCCAAAATAAATTATGAACGTCTTCATTTTTAAAGAATCTTCCGACTTTTTGTCTATTTTTTGTATTATCCAAGAATGCGGGGTTTTGTTTAAATTGAGCTTGTATTTCATTTAACTGGCCCTGTAATTCATCTAATCGTTGACGGTTAATCTTAGGATTTCCTTGATCATCCATAGGAATACCCGCATGTACATGCAAAACGCCCCATTCATCTATATGAAATAACTCAAAATTCTCTAACATAAATCTAGCCAACTCGTTAATATCTACACCCTTTCTCTCAAATTCTTCTTTAGCTTTTTTGCCTCCATTTTGCCACCAAATTAACCTTGCTCGTTCGTCACCAAGCATATTTCCCTCGAATAAAAACGCGTCATGATTTCCCCATAAAAGATGAACTTCGATCAAATCAGGATTTTGTGCTTCAATCTGTTTTAATTGCTTCATTAACTGGAACACTTCAACATTTTGTTCCCCTCTATCAAACCCGTCTCCATGTCCGATAATTTTTAATTTCTTGTTTGGTTGGCCTTTATTTCTTCTTGCAAAGCTCACAGCCTTGGCAACAATCCTTTTTAAATCCGAAGCATCACCATGCTTATCCCCAAACATAATCACATCTGGCAATTCACCATTTTGAATCTTATCCCTTAATCGCTCAAGATTTTTGACTCTGTTTTCCAACATTTCTTTCAGTTCGGGACCTTGCAATTCATTAACATTTATTTCTGCTGTTTCATGTTGTTTACCTTCAGAAAATGCCTGCCCTTCTCCCTCAGCTAAACCAACAAGAGCAGCTGTTGTCTCTTGATAACTTTTTGACCTTGCATCATTCCCTGTCGGAGTAATGCTTTGAAGATCAGCAACAGCAATCCCTCCTCTTTTATCTAATTCTTTTATCATATCCTTTATTTCTTTCCTATCAGGCACAGCTCCTTTTTTATTCAGAAATTCTGGATTACCTAAAACTGCCGATAGCAATTTAATAGTACGAATTAAAACCGTCTGATCTCCAGACTCTTGAATACGCATCAAATGTTCTTTTACGGCTTGCGCTGATATTTGTGCTTGATCGTTACCATCCCCTGCGATGTTAAAATCAAAACCTTCGATAATATTTTGCACATCATCAAATTTCTGGACAGCAACATTATTAATCTCATTGTCCCTTCCACCTTCTGCCCTAAGCCCCTGATTGTGCCATTCTTGGGCCGCAGCCCGCAATCTATTTTGACGATCCAGGATAATTTGCTGATCTACCATCACTCTTCCATTTACGTTCTTCCCATTGACCCAGGCTCTAAGACCCACTCCTCTACCTTTTGAAAGATCTATTTTTCCCTTCACATTAATCTCATCAATAAATTTATTAATCTCTACTAACTCAGCCTTTTCATGCCTAACCTTACCTTCATCCTCTGCAAAAACGACTTTTCTCTGTATACCTGCATGATCCTTCCCTTTAAATCTTTCACCTACAAATAATAAAACACCATCCTCATCAATACGTATTTCCAAATTCCCTAAATTAACCCTATGTCCGGGTGCCTGAAGCACTCTACCCCTAAAATTAAATTCTCCATTTATATCTGGTGCTATGCCCAAGTCCTGAGCAATTCCTTCTAAAATACCACGAATTTCATTATTCCTATTTTCATGCACCTGCCCCTTAAAAGCATCAATATTGGCAGAAACTAATACGGACTTTTGTTCATCTAAATTTACTCCCTGAGGCATAGTTTTGTTTAATTCCAACACACCCTCTGTATTCCCAAAACGTTGCCTTTCTAGGGTCACCAATCCATCAAACTGTACTCCACCAGAAAAGTATTTCCTTGGGATGGTCTCTTTCGTTACTGGGTCGATATCTTCTTTAATGTAGTTATAAACACCCTTCTTAAATGCCCTAAGATATTCATGATAAATCTTCTCTTTCTCTTTTGGGTCATCGATATTGACGCCGGCTACCTTATTTTTATCTGCATATACCTGTGCCAATATACTATCTTTAATTTTCTTCTTATACCAAGCAGCAAGAATAAGGCTATTGTAAACTTGACGAAGCCTAACAAAATTCTTGTTTTCATTAACTTCTGTTGTCAATTGAGGAATAACGATTTCACGCACGATTTGGCTGCCCAATTGGCTGGTTTCTTTAGATTGTGTCTGTCCAGATTGAATGCCCTCATGCTTAGCCAATGATAAATAGTCCTGCTCCAACATGACCTTCAATTTACTTTCAACCACATACGCTGCCCCGGCTTTGGCATTTTCATACACCACTGCCTTTTCAGGAATTATCCAAACTTTATTAAACGTGTTAACTGGAATATTAGTCGTACCATATTTCTTCTGTGCTTCTTCATAAATACGTTTCCAAAATTTCTTGCCTATTTCATCCTCAGGATAAATCAACGATGCTGTTATCTGCTTAAGTATGTAATCTTCCCCAAGAAGGTCTCTGCCCATTTCAGTTAAGCTGAAAGACTGCGGAATAATGCGGTCTTTTTCATAGGGTGACAAGTTCACCCAAAGGTCTTTTTCTGGGATGGTTATACTGGCGAGAAAATATTTGATAAGTTTAGTGGACTCATCTTTTAATTGGGCATTGCTTAACTCACTATCCCCTTTATCAAGGATAAAATCAAACTTAAATGGGTCATCCAGATGAACCTTTATTCCCTTTAATATGGGTGAATTAATCGGCGGGCTTAAATGGACCATGACACCAGGAGCTGGCAAATGATACTCCTGGGCAAAAGCTAAAGGCAGAGGCCCTATCAGACTTGTTATGATAAAACTGACTAAAGTTATAAAGGACACTGGGGTTCTCGTAGTCATATCTCTCTCCTACCATTAAGTATAGATGGTAAATTCTGGTTTGGGAGGTAATTCTTGATTTTTTAAGGAAACGCTTTTCTTGAAATATACCGTCGGAGATTTAAAATTAACTAAGAATTTAGATAAAATATTCTAATAATTCTAGAATAACGACTACCCTACTAGGGCTTTTTGAGGCAAATCAGATAGGCCAAGGAATATTCTTAAACTTACCATTGGCTGGATACTGATAATAACAGGAGTAAAGCCTGGGACGTTTTGGAGTTGGGCGAGTTGCGCAGGATTAAGATGAAATTTAATTTCACCACCTTGATTGCGTGTTTCCAAATTAATCTTGTCAGAGCCGAAATCAATACCACCTTTTTTCAATAAATCAGAATCAGGAGAACTTATCAAGGCTTTATCCGCTTGACGGATGTCATTTTCTAAGAATACTAAGACCCGATCCCTAGTAAGCCCCGCACCTCTAGATCGAAGAGGTAAATTCTTTGCATTTAAACCCAATTTAGAGAGAAGCGATCTGATAAAAAATGTAAAATCTATTCTTTCTCCGTTTAACATAATAAGATCAAGTGATAACCGAAGAAGTTCTTCTGAGGAATAACGAGAACCTAATGCTTTTTCTATGGCCGCTTTCTGTGCTCTTGCAATAACGTGCTCTTCATATCCATAATTTCCACTTCTAGTTACAAGATCATACAACCTTTCAAAATCTAGCCTTTTGCGTAATACTCGAGATTTCCAATTCATTTCACTAGCAAAAGCCTCAGCACAAAGATCAGCTACAAATTCATGAATAGCTGCATTATTTATATCTTTTAATCTTGTTTTACTTTCATAATGAAGAAATTTGAATTCACTTATTAAAAAAGTATGCATTAACTCATGAATTTGGACCATCATCAAACTCTCACCATCCATACTGGACAAAAATTCTATGCCAAATTCCCAATTAGCATTAGCATTATTTCTTACACTACCAGTTATAAGAAAACTAAGCTTGCCAATACCTCTAATTGTTTTATTAAAGAAGTCCTTATCAACTCCTAACTCTCTCCCTATCCTTGAACGATGCCACTTAATAAAAACCGCTAGAGTTTTTACTATCAGCTCCTCTCTTACAAAGCCTGTGGATATCATATGTTTAATTTCTGGTTGCCCCATTTGAGCTGTTTCATCCAGTATGCTATCGACGTTAACAGTATTTAAAAATGGCAATACACCTCCTGCTCTAGCAGTGAATCTTGACGCTGCCCACAAACGTAAATCTAAAGAAACTTTCTCTTCTTCAGCTAGTTTTCTTAGAAATAGTAAATTAAACTCAAATCTTTTTACTACAAACCATTTCAAACCTTGTTCCTTTGAAGAAAGTGAATCAAGGAAAGTAACTATCTGAGGAAAAACATCCATTCCATTTAGTGACTTAAGTATCCCTCTAAACATATTCAAATCATTATCACTGTAGTTCAAATATAATGCAGAAAGAAGCCTTTCTATTGCTTCTTGATATGTCCAATTTAAAGAAGATTTTATTTCCTTGTTCAATTCCTCTTCCTCCTTTTTCCAATCCTTCATATTAGACTCGATGAGTTCTATAGCCTGAGTACGGCTTTCCGGATTAGCTTTTCGAGCACTTAAAATAGGAAATAAACGCACACATTCCTCCGGATTCTGTAATAGAACATGTTTCATCATCTCGAAAAACTGAGTCCTAAACATTAGATTCTCGTTTCGATAAACAAAAGATAGTAATTTATTAAAATTCCCCTTATACCAGCTAAAAAATTTATTAAAATCATGATCTTTTTGATACTTGTCTAGAACCTCATTTAATTCCAAAATGCGATTAACAACCTGCCCGTTGGGATCTGCAAAATTATCATTATTAAGCTGAGGTTTCTTGTAAAAGTTATTAAAAAGCTCATCAAAAACGGACGCATATACGCTCATGTAAGCCAAAAGGACTGTATTATTTGGATTCTCATCCGTATAATTTTTAACCTTCTCCTGAAGATCAAATAAATTAAACGTCTTATCACCCCTAGCGCCTAGCGCAAGTTCAACATGATTTGCACTTGCCTCAATCTCAGGGACCGTCAATAAAATAGGCTCATCATCTAAAACAGCTTCTAATAATTTTAATACACGTTTAGCTTTTTCTCTTTTTACTCCTGATGGATCTTTTTGAATAGTATCGAAATCTGCTTTAAGATTCTTCCAATAATCAAACAACTTAGCTACAGAAACCTCAACTGTTCTTTTTTGATCATCTGAAAGATTTTTCTGAGATGTATCTGCTACAGGATTACTTGTTGCCACCATTGCCCCATCTCTTCTCACCACCGCAGGCTCTTGAATCAGAATACCGAGGTCGAGCTCATTACTTGTATCTGGCAAAATGCTTTTATTAGTAATCCCTGTGACGTTCAAAGCGCCGTCTATTCTTGGACCATCAAAAACAGCCCCTCCTGAGAAATATTTTCTTGGTATTGTTGCCTGAGTTGCTGGATCAACGTCTTCTTTAATGTAGTTATAAACACCCTTCTTAAATGCCTTTAAATATTGTTGAAAGATCTTCTGTTTTTCATTAGGGTCATCAATATTAACGCCAGCTACCTTATTTTTATCTGTGTAGACTTGGGACAATATGCTGTCTTTGATCTTCCTTTTATACCAAGCCGCCAGAATAAGCGAATTATATACCTGACGAAGTTGGGCAAAATTCTTATTTTCATTGATCTCTGTGGTCAATTCTGGAATAACGACCTCTCTTACAATCTGACTTCCTAATTCATTAGTCTGCTTCTTTTGAGGCTCACTTTGAATTCCTTCATGCTTATCAAGAGATAAATAATCCTCTTCCAACATCACTTTCAACTTACTTTCCGTAACATACGCCGCACCGACTTTCGCATTTTCTAACACCACCGCCTTCTCTGGAACGATCCAAACCTTATTGAAGGTGTTGACTGGAATATTAGTTGTGCCGTATTTTTTCTGTGCTTCTTCGTAGATCCTCTTCCAAAATTTTCTACCTACTGAATCTTCAGGATAAATTAAACTCGCCGTTATTTGCTTGAGCATGTAATCTTCAGCCAACAGGTCACGCCCCATTTCTGTTTGACCAAAAGATTCAGGAACGATTCTGTCTTTTTCGTATGGACTTAGATTGACCCATAAATCTTGCTCAGGAATAGTTAATGAGGCTAGGAAGTATTTAATCAGCTTGCTAGACTCCTCTTTCAGATGATCGTTGCTTAAAGCACTGTCGCCTTTATCAAGAATAAAATCAAATTGAAAAGGATTATCTGGATGAACCTTAATGCCTTTTAGTATTGGAGGATTAAGCGGTGGACTTAGATGAACCATCACCCCAGGGGCAGGCAGATGAAATTCTTGGGCGTGAGCCAAAGGTACAGCTCCAAAGCTATTCATTAGAAAGGCAATAAGAATTACTAGGACAAATGGAGTTCTATAGGTTCTATACATATCATATAAAGTATGTCCTACATTTATATTAAAAACAATGGCAAAACGGCATTTTGAGAGAACGTTTTCTTTAAGGCGTAAAGAGATGCCAAGCTCCTTCAAATCTAAAGCCTTCTAAATACGTAAATCTTACAACCCTCTCCCTCCGCAGAATAGTAGTCATTAATAAATAGATCGTTAGCTAATCTTTCAAAATCTAAGTAATATTCTAAATGGGGTGGGATTTCCATTGTTTCACTGGCTAAATCTTCAGCGAAATCTTCCTCTGAATCCCACTCACCTGCATATGCTTCTTCAAATCTTTCTAAAGTAGCGTATTCGATTCCCTCATATTCAGCAAACTTGGCCCAGGCTTCGCAATGCTCTTCAATCATAGCGGCTATTTCCGCAACCTTAGATATGTCTTCAAATTCCGATAATCTTAGACCACAGAAACCTTCATAATCATGAATCGAAAACTCCTCTGCTCCTATAATAGGACTTTTAGAGAGCATATCCTTAATGGCATCATAGATAGCCTCTACATCTTGATTAGCATCAATCCATGCCCCATGCAAAAAACCATTATTGTAAGCAGCTAAACAAGCAACATAAATTCTTGGCGTTTGTGTTGTCTTCATCTTAAAGCTCCTTTCGATTCTTTTTATTTCAATAAAAAGACATACGTGTCAAGGATGCGTAGCGAAGCGGAGCGCTTGCAAGCCCCACACGCTTTATGTGGGGTGCCGTCCTTGATACGTATGTCATAATTAAAGAACCAGAATCGAAAGGAAGGTGAGAGCGTACGAAATCATCTCTTCAACTACTGAGTGTGCCTAGTACCACTGCGCCAGAGATTTAAACCCCCTTGGAATTTGATTGAACGGCTGGTAGAAAAATTAATATCGTTAGAATTAAAACCACTACTACCTACTGAATAAAATCTAATACCTAGAAATCAATATTAAAACATCCGACATCTTTCATTACCCCTTCAATACTATCTACTCCCTTACCTTCTTAACCTTCTTCTTAAAATCTTCCCCTACTACCTACTTCTCTTTTCTAAATCTACAACTACTAAAAATACTTACATCACCTAACATCTTCTTATAATCCCTTCCCTCTCCCATTTGCGCTTTAGGGTTGTTCCCGACCTCTATCCCTCGATTAACCTATGGTTGAGGGAGAGAGGTCGGGAACTTTTTGGGGTGCTTTTCCCCAAAAACCCTTGCAAATGGGAGGCTTAGGGAAGGCGTCAGGTACAAAACAGGTACACCGCTGTACCTCATTCTGTACCCCCGTCTGTACCTGGCACTAAAAATAAAAACCCGCTTCGGTCGAGCGGGCTTTTGTTTTTGTCTTCATTTTTAAATTGGATATTAGTTTAGATTTTGTCGGTACCAGTTTTGTCTCCATCCAGACGCATTGTTATAATCGGTAAAACTGAAATTATCCCAAGGCTGCTTTAATTCACGGAAATGAATCCTCACCCCTTTATAAAAAACAATCGCTCCTAAGCCAAGACCCCAAATCCATCCACCATCACTATAACAAATACAAAAAACAATAAAGCCCCATACAAAACTTAAGGTCAGGATCGTATAAAATGTTCCTCTTTGTCTTTTCATAAGCCAGGATAATCCTAAAAACATCAAACCAAATACTAACCAAGAATGAAACCCTATCCCAAACAATATGGAAAACATTAACGACTCAAACCAGAGGGTAGCGAAGGCTTTGTCATAAAATTGGGCTATAAAATTTCTAATGTATTGTTGAGCCATTTTTATCCTCCATTCTGTATCATGAAATTTTATTAATCTGCTCTTCGATAACCTTAAGTTTTTCTATAATATGCTCAAATAAAGGCGGTTTCTCAAAAAACATTGGCTGCATCAGATGGTAATCATTCTTTAATTGATTAATTTGATTGTCACGGGGAACCAATCGCAATGTTCCTAGTTTTGCTTTATCGTAATGCGCCCAATTCGCTTTAAAAAACAACGATTTATGTTCAGCGACATGTTTCAACAATAAAATATTTTCCAAAGCCCGTTTATATATAGGCGAATCTATCATCGCATATATATCGTAATAATGTCGTGACATCCTCGATGGGACATTCTTCTCAGATGGATAATGATATATCATATGCAAAATCGTCGCTTTCTCCCAAAAAGTCCGTTCTGCGGATAAAACACGCACCTTAACCCCTTCAATGGATAAAGCATTGGTAATATATGGAGTAACCGTTGTGACTTCAACTGGCCAATGATCGGATCGAGCACCCAATTCAATCTTAATGGATGACCGTATATAACTTTCGGCATTGCTTGTCATGGAATGAGGGAAAATAAACAAGATCGTCTGTCCATCTTCATCTGCTGAATCCAGTTCAATTTTCCATTTCTTTTTATCAGGAAGTGCTGATGCAATGGACTGCTTTATAGCTGGGAGAATTATTTGATTAATTTTGTTTTTACAAGCCAGTTGTAATGCTTTAAGTCTTTTCTGATTTTCCTTATTGCTTTCTTCTTTATCTGGCTCAATATCATGAGATTTCGATAAAAAAGATCTTTCAATGGAAATATCGATATCTTCCGAAAAACGTTTAATAACATTAAAACATTTTGAGAGGGATGTTCCTCCCTTAAAGGTTAAATGCTCGCCTATACCCGGCATTGAAAAAAGAACTTCTAATATCCAACATACCCAAAAATCCTTCTCAATCAGTTGCGGCAGGATGTTTAAATTAGCGGCAGTCACTTCAAAATACGCACGTTTTTCTTTTTCTGGCAATAATACAAATTGGTTCATAGGAATCTCATTTTTGCAATTGTCTAAAAATTGTTCCAATCCATGCAGGAGCATAACGTAAATCAGCCATTAGCCGAATTTTATCCTCTTTGCTTAATTTCTTCTTGAGTATGGCTATTATTTTATCGTTTACCTGTTTTCTCCCTAAATACCGCAAAGCCTGAATCACTAAACCGCTAACCTGTCCCGCAGTCGCCATGTTTTTAGGCGTCGTTCTTTTTAAAACAATCTGCCGATTTTTAATCTGAACTGTTCTATTGGGGCCATCTGTCAAAAAAATAATTTTTGCCGGTACTTGCTCGGTCAAACCAAGCAAATTGGCGGCATATGCTCCAGAAGGTTGAACTTTTAAATTATCCCTTCCAGCTAATGCTTGAGCAAGACGCTCATGATTTGCTGGTAAAGCTCCCAAGACGGGATGTTTCTTAGGATAATCATATAATCCCCTCGCTAAGCGACGAATGGTGTTGGCGTCTGCCAATCGCTCTAAGGCTTTGGCAACTGTTTTGTGGCTTCCAAGATCAAGAAAAAAGCTTTTGGTAAAGACGAACCCTCGACCCTTGCTGTGTATCATTTTCTTTATTTTACTGACGATGCTTGACATTATGTTCTCCGTTTATGTGTCGCAAAAAATATATACTATTTGCGACATTATGTCAAGCTGAATTATTACACAACACATATATTACATAAAATGTAATATATGTGTATTTAATACGGCAGACCCGTAACACATTAATTGTGCTAAAAATGTGCTAAAAGCGTGCTATAAAAGATACCTAAAGGTCTTTAAAGGTATCAATGCGTAGCAGTGCCTAATTTCAGTGATTCATTGATGGTAAACCTATTTGCAAGAATTGGAAGGGGTTATAAACTTTGACTACGCCACCACTTAAAAAATTGGTGGGACATGCTGGACTCGAACCAGCCACCCTCTGATTAAGAGTCAGATGCTCTACCGGATGAGCTAATGTCCCACTTAAAACGGTAATTGTTTTATTAAATTGACTTCTGTACTTTTGAGGAGTTTTAGCGCATCAATAGTATTTAAATCAATTCCATTCACGAAAACGAAAGTCTTTTATATCAGACTTTCTTAGCGCTGTCCAGAAGGATTTGCGGAATATTTTCAATTTTTATGCAAGATTTAATTTTTGACTCTCTTTTTAATGCCCGTGATTTGATGTGGAAGAACCTTCTGACTTTAAAACAATTCTGGCATCAACCGCGTATGAACCGTTTTGATTGGTTAATAAAGGATTAATATCAATTTCTTTAACGTATGGAGCTAGTTTCTGGATAGCGATCAAGGTTTTTATGATGGATGGTTTATCCGCACTCATCCCGCGGAAACCTTCTAGGATCTTCTTCGCTTTGATCTCACCTATTAAACGTTCAGCCTCTTTTTCGTCGAAAGGAACGACGCGGAAGGCAACGTCTTTAAGAGCCTCCACAAAAACGCCGCCTAAGCCAAACATGACAGCTGCTCCAAATTGAGGATCTGTGGTGGTCCCGATGATGCATTCAATACCGGAGACCATCTTGATTAAATTAACACCCAGCAGCTTTGCGGTGGGCTGCTTTTGTTTGATCTTCTCCATCATGCTATTAAACTTCTCACGAAGTTCCTGGCCATCACGGATATTAAGGACAACTCCTCCAACGTCTGTTTTATGGACGATATCAGGAGAAGCGATCTTCATCGCTAAAGGATACATTTGTTTTTGATCAGCAACCTTGACCGCTTCATCGGCACTTTGGACAAAGGCCCAGGGTGGTGTTGGAACGCCGCAAAGTTCCATGACTAAACGGGCCTCATGTTCCATGAGAATATCTCGTCCTTCTTTTCTTACGGCATCAAAAACGTCATTGATCTTGGCCGGAAGTTGTTCAATCACCAGCTCAGATTTCTGACGAGCCTTAATATCTCTCCAGGTATGAACGATCTTTAATGCGGACACCGTACCGTCGACTAAACTTGAGCCGGGAATATTGTTTGCGTTCAAATATGTTAGAGCATCTCTCGTGCGTTCTCCACCGACCATGGAAACGACAACAGGTTTCTGACGGCCAGAAGCGTCATAAAGCTCAGTGATACATTCGGCAATACCCATCGGATCCGTCACTGCCGTCTCACAATAAAGAACAATCACGGATTTCACCTTCTCTTCAGCTAAAGCAATTTCTATAGCCTTACGATAACCTTCGACTCCGGCCCCACCTGTTACGTCGATAGGATTCTTTGTACTACCAAAATCAGGCATGGTCGGACGGAATTTTGTTTCTAGCCATTCAGGATCATCTAATATTTTAAGTCCCTGATTTTCACATTCGTCCGTCGTCGCAACACCGATACCTCCACCATTGGTAATAATCACAACATCATCCCCCGTAGGAGATGGTAACGATAAAGCGCGAGCCCAACTAAAAGCTTCTGTAAATGTAGAAGCTCTCATAATACCTAGTTGGTTAAAAACAGCGTCGTAGATTTTATCTGATCCGGATAAGGAACCAGTATGAGAGGCTGCTGCTTTAGCACCTCGAGAGGATCGACCAACCTTTAAAACTACGGTAGGTTTCTCAATTTTTGTCTTTAAGAATTTAATACCATCCTTGATACCTTCCATATAAATCAAGATGACATCGACATTCTTATCTTTATTAAAATAGTGAATCATGTCTAACTCATCAACGTCAGACTTGTTACCAAGGTTGACGAGAGCTGCAAGTCCAATTTTCTTCATGACCGTCCAACCCATCAGACCTATCCCTAAGGCGCCACTTTGAGTGATAAAGGCAATCTTACCGGGATAAATATCTTTAGGACCAAAGGAGGCATTCAATTTAGCTGGAGCATAGGCCAATCCAAAAATATTCGGACCAAGAAGAGAAATATTATTGTCATCCGCAATCTTTTTTAATTCCAGCTCTTCTTTAATCTTACCCACTTCACCAAAACCAGAAGTGATAATAGCAACCCCTTTAGCTTTGCAACGGGCACATTCCTGCATAGCACCAAGGACTAAGTGAGATGGAATCGTAATAACCACCATATCGACGCCAGGAGCAACATCAGAAAGAGATTTGTAGGCTTTATGACCTAAAACTTCCGGTGCAGATGGGTTGATTGGAATAATCTCCCCCTCATATCCACCATCAATAATATTTTTAAGGATCTGATGGCCAATTTTTTTAGAATCAGCAGAAGCACCAACGACAGCAATGCGTTTCGGTTGAAAAAATACATCCACGTTTTTCATAAAACCCTCTCTTCATAATTAAAAACATTCAGTTTAAAAACAAATCATTATTCAATACGAGAACTATAGCTTTGCAAAACCTTCATGTAATTGGCTCTTTCAAAAGCTTCTGGATTAGGGCAAGATTTTTGACTCATACTTCCTTGCATTTGTTTGATGGATTGGTATTCACGACTAATCATCCAATTTTCCATATCCTGAAGAATCTTAGCGACATGATCGACACCGTTCTTTAAAAGTGTCGAGCAGAGCATGGTGATATTGGCTCCTGCCATAATCATTTTTAAGGCGTCTTCAGATGTATGGATTCCTCCTGTTGCTGCTAAGCTGCATTTCACTTGGCTATGAAGAATAGCAATCCAACGCATAGGAAGTCTCATCGCCTGAGGCGTACTTAAATGCAAACTCGGCAAAACTTCAAGATTTTCTAAATCAATATCCGGTTGATAAAAGCGGTTAAATAACACCAAGGCATCGACCTTAGCATCGTCTAACTTCTTAGCCATATTAGACATATTACTAAAGTATGGGCCAAGTTTCACGGCGACAGGTATTTTCACTGTTTGCTTAACAGAGCCGATAATGTCTAAATAAATTTTCTCCACGTCTTCCCCTTTAAGGTGAAGATCCGTAGGGATCATATAGATATTGAGTTCCAAGGCATCAGCCCCTGCATCCTCGATAAACTTAGCATACTTTGTCCAGCCTCCCATAGAGTAGCCATTAAGGCTTCCAATAACGGGAACTTTGACGGCCTTTTTCATATTCGAAATATGTCCTAAATACTCTTCAGGTCCGACCAGATACTTCTCTGGTTCCGGAAAGTACGATAATGACTCCGCATAGCTTTCTGTCCCTCGAGTTAAATGATTTTCAAGACCAAGGCTTTCTTGAATAATCTGTTCCTCAAATAAAGAGAAACAAACAATGGCTGAGATTCCCTTATCTTCTAACCTGCGACAAAGATCCAGATTGTGTGATATAGGAGAGGCGGAAGCCACTAGAGGATTTCGTAATTTCAAACCCATGTATTGTGTTGTCAAATCCATATGTTTTATCCTTGTTGTTGTTCTGTTGACGATTCAGCAGCCATGGACTTATAAATTTTCCAACGTTGATCCACATCCTGTTGGGCTAAGGTAAGCAAGCGTTTAGCTTCATCCGGGTTGCTTTTCATCAGCATCGTGAAACGATTCTCACGATCCATAAAATCTTTTAATGGGATCTTGGGATCAGCGGAATCCAAGAGCATAGGATTCTTTCCTTCTAAAGCTAACAAGGGGTTATATCTAAACAATGGCCAATAGCCAGTAGCCACAGCACTCTTTTGTTCCTGCAATCCATTGATCATATCGATACCGTGGGCGATACAATGGCTATACGCAATGATTAAGGATGGGCCATCGTAGCTTTCAGCTTCAAGGAAGGTGCGAAGTGTATGCTCATCTTTAGCACCCATAGCCACAGAAGCGACGTAGACGTGACCATAGGTCATCATCATTCGGGCTAAGTTTTTCTTACCAAGTAACTTACCAGCCGAGGCGAACTTAGCAACAGCTCCTCGAGGAGTAGACTTAGAAGCTTGGCCTCCCGTGTTGGAATAAACTTCTGTATCCATGACTAAAACATTTACATTTCGACCAGAAGACAAGACATGATCCAGTCCTCCGAACCCGATATCATAAGCCCAACCATCTCCTCCAAAAATCCAGACACTCTTTTTCACAAGCATGTCGGCTAAGGTCATCAGTTGTTGAGCGTCGATGGATTTAATCGACTTGATTTTATCTTTTAAGATAGCCACGCGTTCGCGTTGTTCAAAGATATCAGCCTCCTCGACCTGCGAAGCATTGATAATCTTCTCTACTAAATCAGAACCGATCTGGCTGGCCAATTTAATACAAAGCTCGGTCGCTTGTTCTTTTTGTTTATCGGCCGCTAAACGCATACCAAGACCAAACTCCGCGTTATCTTCGAATAACGAATTAGCCCAGGCAGGACCGCGTCCTTCTTTATTCTTGGTATAAGGTGTCGTTGGTAAATTACCACCATAGATCGAAGAACAACCTGTGGCATTGGCAATCAACATGCGATCACCAAAAAGTTGGGTCGCTAATTTAATGTACGGAGTTTCACCGCAGCCTGTACAAGCCCCCGAGAACTCAAAGAGAGGTTCTAAGACTTGCGAGGAACGAATGGTTGTTCTTTTAACCAGACGACGATCGATTTCAGGAAGATTCAGGAAGAAATTCCAGTTCTCTTTTTCTTGCTCGCGAATAGGACGCTGAGGAGCCATGTTGATGGCCTTTAATTTGACTTCCGTCTTATTCTTGACTGGACACACATCGACGCACAAACCGCATCCCGTACAATCTTCAGGAGCAACCTGCAGCGTATATTTCAAATGTTTCCATTCTGTGTCGCGGGCCTGTGTTACTTTAAATGTCGATGGAGCACCGTTCGCTAAATCCGGTTCGTAGACCTTGAATCGAATGACAGAATGAGGACAGACCATCGAGCATTTACCGCATTGGATACAAATACTTTCATCCCACACAGGGATTTCCTGAGCGATGTTACGCTTTTCCCATTTGGCTGTACCGACGGGATAGGTTCCATCGATAGGCATGCTGCTAACGGGCAGACAATCTCCCTTATAAGACAGCATTGGAGAAATGACATTTCTTACAAAATCCGGAGCTGAATCAGGGATATTTTTATGAAGAGTAATTTTGCTGGTAATTGTGTGAGGATACTTGACTTCATGCAGATTAGCGATCGATTGATCGACGGCATGGAAGTTCATTGCCACGATATGCTCACCTTTTTTGCCATAGGACTTCTGAATAAAGTCCTTGATGGATTTAATGGCTTCTTCTCGAGGAAGAACTCCTGAGATGGCAAAGAAGCAGGTCTGCATAATAGTATTGATACGTCCGCCCATCTTCGATTCACGAGCAACCTTATAGGCATCAATTACATAAAACCTAATTTTCTTGTCGATGATTGTCTTTTGGACTTCCTGAGGAATGGCATCCCAGATGTTGTCCTGATCAAAAGGAGCGTTGAGTAAGAAGACTCCTCCCTCTTCGATATTCTCTAATAAGTCGTATTTTTCAAGAAAATCAAATTGATGACAACCGATGAAATTCGCCCGGGTCACTAAGAAGGGTGAATGGATAGGTTTAGGACCAAAACGAAGATGGGACACCGTCTGAGATCCGGATTTCTTAGAATCGTAGACGAAATATCCCTGAACAAAAAGATCCGTATTCTCTCCGATAATCTTAATGGTATTTTTGTTAGCTCCGACTGTACCATCCGCGCCAAGCCCGTAAAAGATGGCTTTAACACCGTCGGTCAGTTCAATAATATAATTAGGATCATACTCAAGGCTGGTATGGCTGACATCGTCATTAATACCCACCGTAAAATGATTCTTAGGAGCGGCCTTCTTTAATTCATCATAAACAGCCTTAACCATCGCTGGTGTGAATTCTTTGGATGATAACCCATATCGCCCACCGACTAATTTAGGCGTTTTAACAAAATGACCCGTCGCTATATTTTCAAAAATGGCCTGAGCTACATCCATATAAAGAGGCTCACCACCTGAACCAGGTTCCTTGGTACGGTCTAAGACGGCAATAGAGGTTACTGTTTTGGGAAGAGCCTTGATAAAGGTATCGATCGCAAAAGGTCTGTAAAGACGAACCTTCAGAACACCGACCTTCTCTCCGCTTTCGACCAGTTTCTCGACGGTTTCCTGAGCCGTCGCTGCCCCTGAACCCATAATAACAATGACGCGCTCGGCTTGAGGATGACCATAATAATCATAAAGGTGATATTGACGTCCGGTTAATTTGGCAAACTTGTCCATTGTTTTCTGGACGATGCTAGGGCATTGTTCATAAAAAGGATTAACTGTTTCTCTGGCCTGGAAATACACATCAGGATTCTGGGTGATCCCGCGAATAACAGGATTGTCAGGAGTCAATCCACGTTTGCGATGAGCGAGGACTAATTCTTCGTCGATCATAGCGCGAATATGTTCTTCGGAGACTTTTTCAATTTTGACAACTTCGTGGGAAGTTCTAAACCCATCGAAGAAATGAACAAATGGAATACGGGCTTCTAGGGTGGCGGCATGAGACACTAAGGCTAAGTCCATACATTCCTGCACCGTCGATGAACATAACATCGCAAAACCGGTCTGACGAACAGCCATCACGTCGCTGTGATCACCAAAGATCGATAAGGCCTGGGTCGCTAAGGAACGCGCCGCCACATGAAAGACGGTCGGGCATAATTCACCAGCGATTTTATACATATTAGGGATCATGAGCAGCAATCCCTGTGATGCTGTAAACGTAATCGTCAAAGCTCCTCGCTGCAATGATCCATGAACAGCTCCTGCGGCACCAGCTTCACTTTGCATCTCTTGGACCGAAGGAACCGTGTTCCAAATATTCTTTTGGCCGTAGCTGGCCCATTCATCGGCAAGCTCCCCCATCCCAGAAGATGGTGTAATAGGATAAATAGCAATAACCTCGCTCGTTTTAAAAGCGATGTACGCTGCAGCTTCATTACCGTCGATGTTTACAATAGAAGAAGATTTCATTTGTATTCCCCTCAATAAAAAAGATTATTCTTACGTTTTAAGTTGACCATTCTAACAAATACGAGGCAATTGTTCACCAGAAATCATATCAATAATGCGATGAGCCCCAATTTTACTTTTCATAACCACCAGAGGTTGAAGGTGCTCATAACTGGAACGTGATGAATCGTGGGTTTAAGGCGAGAATCATTTCCGATTTTAATACCCCCTGGGCGGAATCAACGACATGTACGAACTGCAGCAAATGTGTTGATGTTTGTCCGACGGGTGCCTTGTGGCCTAAAAAAATGGTCCAGGGACAATTTCAAAAGAATCCTCAGAAAGTCTCAGAACTTGTTGAAAAAAGGAAGATGAACCTATGAGTAAAAAAAAGATAGCAACTGTTTGGCTGGGAGGTTGTTCAGGATGTCATATGTCCATTCTGGATATTGATGAACGCATCCTTGACGTGGCAAAATTAGCAGATATTGTGAAATGTCCACTCGTTGATGGTAAGGAGATGCCTGAGGTTGATGTCACCTTGGTCGAGGGGTCTATTACCAGCGACGAACATTTACATGAAATTCGTCTTATCCGCGAGCGAAGCAAAATTGTTATTTCTTTAGGCGATTGCGCGATTACAACGAATATCACAGGAATGCGTAATTATTACACTAAAGAACAGGCGTTAGATCAGGCCTATGTCCATGCACCTAGCAATGATGGTAAGGGACAAATGCCTCTTCATCCTCAATTACTTAAGTTAAATGACAGAGTTATTCCTTTACATGAGGCAGTTAATATTGATTATTATATCCCTGGCTGCCCACCGTCAGCAGATACAATATTTTATGTTCTCTTTGAATTGCTTAATGGTAGAGTTCCGAATTTAGATCAGGAAAGGAAGTTGAAATATGGATAAACCTGCAAATACAATTATTATCAGTCCCGTCACACGTATTGAGGGACATGCCAAGATTACCCTGATCCTTAATGATGAAGGTAAGGTTCAAGACGCTCAATTCCACGTCAATGAATTCAGAGGATTTGAGAAATTCTGTGAGGGTCGGTTGTATACGGAAATGCCGACGATCACGCCTCGTATTTGCGGGATTTGTCCTGTCAGTCATTCTCTCTCCAGCGCAAAAGCCTGTGAAATGATTATGGGCATTACACCGACCTATACAGGAAACTTATTAAGAAGACTGATTCATATTGGACAGACAACATCGTCTCATGCTTTGAGTTTCTTTCATTTATCGTCTCCTGATTTCTTGTTTGGTTGGGATAGTGACCCTGTTACAAGAAATATTATTGGTGTCGCCGAGAAGTTTCCAGACTTGGCGAAACGAGGAATTCGTCTCCGTAAGTTTGGCCAGGAAATCAGTGAAAGAATCACAGGTAAGAAAATTCATATCATGGGAATTATTCCTGGAGGAATGGCTTATCCCATGACCGAAGAAAATCGCAAAGCGCTTTTAGCGTGGATTCCTGAGGCGATTGAAACAACCAAAATCGGTATTGATTTGATCAAAAAATATCATGAGGATCACAAGCAAGAAGTAGAAACATTTGCTAATTTTGAGACGATGTATTTAGGTACTGTTGGTCCTCAGGGAGAGTTAGAGCTTTATGATGGTAAATTGCGATTTATCGATCGTGATGGCACCATTGTTGATGATCAGGTGGAGCCTAAGTATTATTTGGATTATATCGCTGAACGTTCGATTCACTGGTCTTATTTAAAATATCCCTATTATAAGAAATTTGGATATGAAAAGGGCTTCTATCGAGTCGGTCCATTGGCTCGTCTGAATGTGGCGACAAAAATGAAGACACCTTTGGCGCAAAAAGAATTCTTGAATTTCAAGGCGTTAGCTCCAGGAAAACCTGTTCATGGAACATTCTATTTCCATTATGCCCGATTAATCGAATTATTAGGCTGCATTGAGGAAGCTAAGGTTATTTTACAGGATCCTCAAATCACTTCGTCTCATATTCAGTCTTTTGGTAATCAGAATCAAACCGAAGGGATTGGGTCTTCAGAGGCTCCTCGAGGAACCTTATTTCATCATTATGTGACGGATGAAGGTGGTAAATTGACCAAGGTTAATCTTCTGATTGCAACAGGTCAGAATAACCCAGCGATGAACCGTTCGGTTTTAGAAGTAGCTAAACAATATGTCAATGGCAAGGATATTAAAGAGGGGGCCCTTAATCGTGTTGAAGCGGCGATCCGTTGTTATGACCCTTGTTTATCCTGTTCGACACATGCTATAGGTTCTATGCCGCTGATGATTGAGATCCGAGATCTAAAAGGTGATCTTCTGAATGTTGTCCAAAGAGGTTAAGACATTCTTAGTGATGGGGATAGGAAACCCTTTACGTAGTGATGATGGGGTAGGTCCTTACATAGCTCAAAAGATTAAAGAGAAGGCTATTGCCGGAGTTAAGGTTCTTGTTTCACAGCAGCTTGACATTGAAGTACTAGAAGAGGCGGCTAATTACAATAAAATTCTAATCATTGATGCCTCCTTTTTGGGGGAAGGTTTAATTTTTAGAAAAATTCAATCAACAGATAATGAGCAGGGATCTTCTTCGCATCATCTGACGCCTGAATTTTTCTGGACGCTGGCGAAAAAGCTTTATCACCATGATTTGAGTTTGTATTTATGTGCGATTCGTGGTCGGAACTTTGAAATGGGCGAACAGTTATCACCTGAAATTCAGTTGTTGGTTCCTAAAGCTATGGATGAAATTTGTGCGTTCTTGAAAGAGAAATAACATTATGCATGAAGGACAATTTACTGAGAAAATCGTAGAAGTGGTTCTTGGAGAGTTGAAAAAACATCCTGGAAATAAGATTAAAACTGTCAAGGTTAAGGTCGGGGATGTTTACCATCTTGTTCTGGAATCAGTCCTTATGCATTTTGATATTGTCGTTAAGGGAACCCCTTTAGAAGGTGTTCGTCTTGATCTAGAGGAAGAGCCCTTGCGAGTCTGCTGTGAACAATGTCATCGGAGCGGTCCCGTAGAAGATCATCACATGCCCACCTGTTCTTTTTGTAATTCTTTAAGTGTCAAGACGGTCAGTGGTAATGCCATTACCGTTGAATCCATTCAATTTGAAAAGTAGTAAGAATATGAATAAGGCTGTATCTGACACAAAAGTAGTTCAACGTGTCCGTGTCGTTCTGCAAGGAGCGGTGCAAGGGGTAGGATTTCGTCCGTTTGTTTATCGTCTGGCTGTTAGTTTAAATTTAAGCGGTTTTGTAGGAAATTCCTCTGAAGGTGTAACGATTGAAGCAGAAGGATTAGGAGTTGATTTAGAAGAATTCTTAATGAGAATAAGAAGTGAATGCCCTCCTCACGCCTATATTGAAGATTTTCAAATATTGCCTTTACCCATTCAAAATGGTCATCAGTTTATAATCCGTGATAGTCAAAATGCCTCTCGTCCTGTAGCCATCATCTTGCCTGATATAGCTACTTGTTCGGAGTGTCTTCATGAAATATTAGACCCTTCTAACCGTCGCTATCGATATCCTTTTACAAACTGTACCCATTGTGGTCCCAGATATTCGATTATTGAACATTTACCTTATGATCGAAGAAACACGTCCATGAAAAATTTTGTCATGTGCCCTGAATGCCAAAGGGAATACAACGACCCCAGCCATCGAAGATTCCATGCTCAACCCAACGCCTGTCCTGTTTGCGGCCCACAATTACAAATATTAAATAAGCAAGGAAAGGTTCTTGGTAAAGGACAGGAGGCTTTATTATTCGCTGTCAGTGCCCTTAATGAAGGAAGAATCTTGGCACTAAAAGGATTAGGTGGTTTTCAATTCATGGTGGATGCCTGTAATGAAAAAGCTGTCGTCTTATTGCGAGAACGTAAACATCGAGAAGAAAAGCCCTTAGCGATGATGTTTCCTTCTATAGATATGGTTATGAATTATGGCCATGTCTCTTTTGTAGAAAAACAAACGTTAACATCTGTCCAGGCCCCCATTGTTCTGATATCAAAAAGAAATACTCCTCTTGAAGGCAGCTCCTTAGCAACGTCAATCGCATACAATAATCCATTCTTAGGAGTGATGTTACCTTATACGCCTTTGCATCATTTATTGATCAAAGAGTTTGCAGGTCCTGTTGTAGCAACAAGTGCTAATTATTCTGATGAGCCCATGTGTATCGATAATGAAGAAGCGTTAGATAAATTAGCAAATATCGCCGATGTCTTTTTAGTTCATGATCGTCCTATTGTCCGACCCGTCGATGATTCGGTTGGAATGATCATTAATGGGCGTTTTTCCATAACCCGTCGTGCCAGGGGATTTGCTCCCTTACCCATATTCGTCAAAGAGAGTGAAGCCACTGTTCTGGCCCTCGGGGCGCAGATGAAGAATACAGTCGCTTTAAAGGTTAAAAATAAAGTTTATTTAAGTCAGCACATTGGTGACCTGAAGTCTCCTGAAGCATTAACAACCTTTACACAATCGATTAAGAGTCTGCGTCATCTTTATTCTCAACCCTTAAATTACATTGCTGTTGATCTTCATCCTGACTATATGTCTACCCGTCACGGCCATGGACTCAAAGAACCGTCGATTTCAATTCAACACCATCATGCCCATGTGGTTTCGTGTATGGCTGAACATCGTTTAAAAGGACCGGTTTTAGGATTAGCCTGGGATGGAACGGGACTCGGAGAAGATAACACGATTTGGGGGGGAGAATTTCTATTGTCGAGCTGCTCTAACTTTGATAGAGTGGGCCATTTGTTAGCGTTTCGTATTCCTGGAGGAGAATCCTCTATCCGACAACCTAAACGAACAGCCTTAGGGTTACTAGCGGCATTGTCGGATCATGACTTAACATCTTTTAAAGATTTGATACCTGTTTCATTGTTTTCCGATCATGAAATTGTCAATATCCAGAAAATGTTATCAAAAGGAATACAGTCTCCTTACACGACGAGCATGGGACGCTTATTTGATGGTGTCTCCGCCTTATTAGGGCTTTGTCAGGAATCGTCCTTTGAAGGACAAGCAGCCATGCGTTTGGAACATAACATTCAAAATGAAAGAACGACAGAAATGTATTCCTGGGTGATTACACATGAAGTTGATCCTTTGGGGAAGTTCCCATTTATTCTAGATTGGCGCCCTATGGTCATAGACATCATCGCTGCGATACGTGCTTTTGAACCAACATCACAAATAGCTGCAAAATTTCACAATACTCTCGTTGAAATGGCTATCGATGTTGTTCGACGAGTAGGCGAGCATCAAGTGGTTTTAAGCGGAGGATGTTTTCAAAATCGATATTTAACACAAAGGTTGATTGATCGATTAAAAGAAGAAGGATTTGATCCCTATTGGCATTCGCAAGTACCAACGAATGACGGGGGCATTGCTTTAGGACAAGCTGTCATTGCCGCGGCACGTTTTGAAGACAACACAAGGATTAAATCATGTGTTTAGCGATTCCAGGAAAGATTGAGAGTATCACCCAAGATACACCAGACTCTTTAAGTCGAAAGGGCAAGGTTAATTTTGGAGGGATCCTCAAAGAAATCTCTTTAGCCTATGTTCCTGAGGCTCAGGTCGGTGAATACGTCATTGTGCATGTGGGTTTTGCGTTAGGGATTGTTCAGGAAGAAGAGGCCAAAAAGGTATTCGAATATCTCAAAACAATGGGAGAACTCGAAGAGCTTTCTTCTCCTGTTGCTAACCCTGGATCCCCGACTAAAGCATTCGGGGATGACAAAGTTTTGGATCAATTAATATGAAATTCATGGAAGAATATAGAGATCCTAAATTGGCAATGCAATTGTCGCGGGAAATCCATCGAATCACAACCAAACCGTGGGTGCTGATGGAAGTCTGCGGTGGGCAAACACACGCCATTGTTAAATTTGGAATTGATGAATTGCTTCCTAAGAATATTGAGTTGGTGCACGGTCCAGGTTGTCCTGTGTGTGTGACTCCTTTAGAGTTGATTGATAGAGCTATTGTGTTGGCTGGTCACAAAGATCTGATTTTTTGTTCTTTTGGAGATATGTTGCGTGTTCCTGGTTCAGATAGTGATTTATTCTCGGTAAAAGCCCAGGGCGGCGATATTCGCATTGTGTATTCTCCGATAGATGCTTTGTCGTTGGCCAGACAGAATCCCGATAAAGAGGTTGTCTTCTTCGCTGTAGGTTTTGAGACAACAGCTCCGGCTAATGCCATGTGCGTTTATCAGGCAAAAAAAGAGGGGATTAAGAATTTTTCTATATTAGTATCTCACGTTCTGGTTCCTCCAGCTATCGAAGCGGTGCTGTCTTCTAAAGATAACAGAGTTCAAGCGTTCTTGGCAGCAGGTCACGTCTGTACTGTTATGGGATATACGGAATATACTCCGCTCGTCGCCAAATATAAGGTTCCAATGGTGGTGACAGGTTTTGAGCCTTTAGATATTTTGCAAGGCGTACTCATGTGCGTTAAGCAATTAGAAGAAGGTCGTTATGAACTGGAGAATCAATATATTCGTTGGGTTCAAAAAAATGGCAATACGCATGCGATTGAGATTATCAAAGAGGTGTTTTGTGTCATCCCCAGAAAATGGAGAGGTATCGGAGAGATCCCTCAAAGTGGTTTTGGTTTAAACCCTTCCTATAAAGAGTATGATGCCGAGGAACGTTTTTCCCTTAAAGATATAAAAACTCAAGAAAGTGCTGAGTGTATTAGTGGATTAATTTTGCAAGGCATTAAGAAACCCCATCAATGTCCGGCGTATGGGAAGACCTGTACTCCAGATCGCCCCTTGGGAGCCACCATGGTATCGTCGGAGGGGGCTTGCGCAGCGTATTATCGTTATCGTGGAGTGGCAGGTGTTGTTGTATGATAAAGAATCAGGAATTCTCATTAAGCTGTCCGTTTCCGATCCAAAATTATCCCCATGTGCTTTTAGCTCATGGCGGCGGTGGTCGATTCATGCATCAGCTGATTGAGAAAATGTTTTTAGCGGGATTTGAGAATCCAGTTCTTTTACAGCGTCATGATGCAGCCATCCTTAACCGTCCCAGCGCTAGGATAGCGTTTACGACGGATTCCTACGTAATTAGTCCTCTATTTTTTCCTGGTGGAAATATTGGCGACCTGGCTGTTAACGGTACCGTCAATGATTTAGCTATGGCAGGAGCTCGGCCTTTATACCTAAGCAGTGGATTTATTCTGGAAGAAGGATTAGCCATGGATACTCTCTGGCGAGTGATCGATTCTATGCGTAAGGCCTGTCAAAAAGCAGGTGTGTTTATTGTTACCGGGGATACCAAGGTAGTGGGTAAGGGTAAAGGGGATGGGATTTTTATTAACACGGCGGGAATCGGGGTCATTGAGCATGATTTAACGATCGGGCCCTTAGCTGTTCGTGATGGCGATGCCATTATCGTGAACGGAGATTTAGGAGCTCATGGGATGGCAATTATGGCTCAACGGGAAAGTTTGAGTTTTGAAAGCGCCATCGAAAGCGACACGGCTCCTCTTGCGGATATGGTCTTGGATCTCATTGCCCATAAGATCAACGTTCATTGCTTAAGAGATTTAACTCGAGGAGGGTTAGCCAGCGCCCTCAATGAAATTGTCATGGTGTCTAAGACGAAGATGCAAATCGTCGAGAACGCTATTCCTGTTCGAGAGGATGTTGCTTCAGCCTGTGAGATGTTGGGGTTAGATCCTTTATATGTCGCTAATGAAGGACGCATGGTCGCCTTTGTTCCTGCTGACGAGGCCGATCAAACAGTGGACGTGATGCGTCGCCATCCGCAGGGTCAAGGGGCATGTATCATCGGACACGTTTCTTTGAGTGATCAACCTCTGGTGGTTATGAAAAGTAAAATTGGGGCTCATCGCATTATTGATATGATTTCTGGTGAACAATTGCCTCGTATTTGTTAGAATGGTCAACTTAAAACGA
>JADFYF010000059.1 GCA_015233165.1 Candidatus Omnitrophota bacterium | reverse complement strand
TTTGGCGCACTGTTGTCGACGACAGCGTTGCAGAAAAGTACGAATGATTTCGGTAGCAGTTATGCCAATAAGGCGCAAAGTTCAGCGGTGTTAGACCACATTTTACGCAATGCTGGTTTGGCTATGGGCAGTGATATGGGTCCTGCCTTTGATAAAGGGATTCTCATTGGAGCCGATGAGACGGGCGATGCGAATACGTTTTGCATTCATCAGGATGTGAATAATCAAGGGATTGCGAATCAGGATACAGCGCAGGATACGACAGATGATCATTGGCTGTGTTATACCTTAATAACGCCTGCGGCGGGAAAGAGTGGGGGAGTTTATTATTGCTACAAGGGATATGATACCTCTCAATCTTGTCCGAATTGTCGAGGAGCAAGTGCCTGCACCTCTACCGTTGGAACTTCAACGTTTTTAGGAACAGCGACAACATGGACCCCGACATTTACCTCGGTTGGACGGCGATTATTATTTAGCATCAGCATCACGAGCAGTATTCCGTCGAGTAACGGGAGTACTGTTGGTAGCGTTGTCAGCGGAAGCGTGACACCGGCGATGCATTCTATTCCCACCTATACCCCGAGTACCTGCTCGCCTAAGACCTTTTGTGATCCGCCTAGGAATTGTGGACTGATGAATGATGGATGCGGCGGCACTATTAGTTGTTATCTTCCGAATACTTCTAGCTGTCCACAATACCAGACGTGTGCAGGGGGTGGAGTCGCCAATGTTTGCGGATGCACGCCGTCAATTACATGCGCTAGTGCGGGTAAGAATTGTGGTCAAATTAATAATGGATGCGGCGGCATGATTAGTTGTTATCCTCCGAATACTTCTAGCTGTCCACAATACCAGACGTGTGCAGGGGGTGGAGTCGCCAATGTTTGCGGCTGTACGCCCATCACAGCCTATCCTCCCGGGCTTGATTGCGGAGATGTTCCTGATGGATGTGGAGGTACATATAACAGTGGAATAGCCTGTTCTGAAGGTTATTGTGGAGGAAGTGTATTAAATCGGAAGCCTAATGTCTGTACTTGTGTTCTACAGGATTGTTCTATGATGGGTTATGCATGCGGTGACACAATAGATGGATGTGGAGGTACGTTGCATTGTGGAACTTGTCCATATCCACAGAAGTGTACACAATATTATTCTGGTCCTTGGCCAAACCCCGCGGGCCCTATGATTCAGTTCTGCTGTACACCCTCCACTCTTTGGTGTACTAGATTTAACTACACATGTGGGACTACTAATGATACGTGCGGTGGTAAGATTTCTTGTGGCACCTGTCCACAAGGGACTACTTGTAAGATTTGCCCATTTGGGATGGGCACTAATTGTAACATTTGCCAATAGGATAATCATGGACAGCCTGCCTACCGGCAGGGAGAGTGTTGAGTTGATAATCAGACTATAAGATGGTGCATGCTTGTAGTAGGCGCAGTTTAAGCGGGCGGAATTGTTGGGGCCATGCTTATGAGGTTAATTAATATGTTCGTAGAGGCGATGCGAATGACACTATCTAATGATAGATGTTACCCAACAATATATGCTATAATTATATTTGTTGGGTAACGGGAGAGATTCTATGCGTGGTGTGATTAAAGGAGTGCTGGCTGAGGAGTTAAAGAACTCGCTTAAAATGCAAAAAGACTATGAGCGCTCACTGAAGGCTTTGCCGCAGGGCTGTCTGGCTAAGAGAGTGGTTAGGGGGAGGGCCTATTATTATTTGGTGCGGCGAGAAGGTCAGAAGGTTATTTATAAGTATAAGGGCATTATTCTTCCACAAGAGATCAATCGCTACCGGGAGGCAAAGGAAAAGAGGGCTCAGTACCGCGGACTTCTTTCCCGGGTAAAGAAACAGGTTCGTTATTTGAAAGGAGCCCTTCGTGGAAAAGAAGCAATATGATCTGTTTATAGAGATTCTTCGCCGTTTTCAGAAGACTGGACTTCTGGGGGATGTTATTCTGATCGGAAGCTGGACATCTGTTTTTTATAAGTCATATTTTAAGGGATACGAGAGGTTAAAGAAGTACGCATTGGTGACACGCGACCTTGATCTTTTGGTGGATCATCCTAGTTGTATCAAAGGGAAGGTCGATATTCGCAGTTACTTGATGATCTTGGTTTTGTAGTTTCTTTTGTTGGCTCCAAAGGTTATATTCATTTAGTTCATCCTGATCTGATTGTTGAGTTCTTGACGCCGGAAAGGGGAAAGGGCGTGGATGGGCCGGTGCCTTTGAAGCGTTGGGGTATGAACGCAACGGCGTTACGGTTTCTCGATTTTCTTGTTAAGGATAAGATTACGGTCATTTTTGAGGGGATCAATGTTACCTTACCGCATCCGGCGCGATTCGCAATACATAAATTGGTCGTAGCCCAGAGACGAACAAATAAAGATAAGTCACGAAAAGACAATATGGCCGCGGTTGACATTTTGCATGATCTTATTGATGACGGTCAGGGGGATAAGATCCGTTCGTTTTATAAGGAGTTGAGTTTGCCATGGCAGAAAAAGATCGTAGCTGGATTAAAGAAACTCGATGCGAAGGCTATTATTGCTGTACTGGAGAATAAGGCGTGAAAGTTCTTGCTATTATAATTAGGGGGCTAAGATGTGCAATCAAAGATCTAACAAAGCGATGACACTGATCGAAATTTTGGTGGCCACGGCTGTTGCCTCCATGGTTTTGTTTGGCGCACTGTTGTCGACGACAGCGTTGCAGAAAAGTACCAATGATTTTGGTGCCAACTATGCGAATAAAGCGCAAAGTTCAGCGGTGTTAGACCACATTTTACGCAATGCTGGTTTGGCCATGGGCAGTGATATGGGGCCTGAATTTGATAAAGGGATTCTTATTGGTTCAGCCGAGACCGGGGATGCCGATACGGTGTGTATCCATCAGGATGTGGATGACAAGGGGGTTGAGAATCTGGATTCAGCGCAGGATACGAAGGATGATCACTGGTTGTGCTATTCCTTAAAGACGAGCGGGACAACCAGAGGGATTTATTATTGCTATAAGAGTTACGATTCATCCGTATCTTGTCCGACCTGTCGAGGGGCCTCTGCTTGTAGCGTCACAGATAAATTTTTAGGAACCGCTTCGTCGTGGATTCCAAGCTTTAAGCTCAATGGGCGGCAACTGTTATTTACCATGAGCATCACGAGTCGTCTTAAGTCCACGTCTGATGTTAAATCCAATGATGGCAGTAATCCCGAAACAACGGTCAGCGGCGGTGTTTCCCCGGCCATGCATTCAATCGGTATCTATGTGCCGTGTCTGTCGAATGGTCATGCGTGTGATGGATTGGCTTGTGGTTCTAATCTGGATAACTGCAAGATATTACAGACCTGTCCAAATACGTGTACGGGGTCGCATCAAAGATGTAATGAGACTAATAATCTCTGCCTTACGGATGGTTATTGGAGCGATTGGGGAGATTGTTCAAAGACGTGTGGCAGCGGGATACAAACACGCACATGCACAGAGCCTACCAATGGGGGAATTGCGTGTTTAGATTTAGGTCAGGGGGGCTACTCACAGAGTTGTAATACCCAGCCCTGTCCAGTTGCTGGGGGATGGGGATGTGATTATACAGGTAGTAGCGTTACTTGTTCTGCAAGTAGTGGTTCTGGTCATCTAACAGGGGGGACACCTGTATGTAATAATCCTCCTCCACAGAATGGAGGGACTTGTCCTGTGACAACACCAACTTGTGATAGTGGTCCTGCTTGCTGTACGCCGCTTGCAACATGTCCTGTTGGGGTGTGTGATTCTGCGTATTCTGATGGATGCACCGGTACGATTAACTGCAGTACTAACTGTCCATCGACTCAGAAATGCAGTTCAAATGTCTGTGTGAATAAGGCTACATGGGGCAGTTGGAGTAGCTGTGGTCCTGCTTGTAGTTCCAATGGGATAGGTATACAGGCTCGTAAATGTAGTTCCGGGTCGCCCAAGCCCTATACAGATTGTACAACGGATCAGGGGGGAAGTTATTCGCAAGCTTGTAGTGTACCCATATGTTCCCCTTGGACATGTTCTTATGGACCTTGCTCTGGAGTGTGTGGGCCAAACGCGGCGAGGCAATACCCATCAGGTATCAGCTGTAGTTCTGTTTGTGATCCAACGACAATGTCATCATCTTGTGTCAATAAAAGAGCTTGCACCTGCCCCGATCCATGTTTCAAGGGCTGTTAGTAGGAAATCAGGGACAGCCTGCCTACCGGCAGGGAGAGTGTTGAGTTGATAATCAGACTTAAGATGGTGTATGCTTGTAGTAGGCGCAGTTTAAGCGGGTAAGGGCATGTTATTGGGGCGGTGGAATGATGCAAAACCAAAGGTCTAACAAAGCCATAACGTTGATAGAGATCCTGGTGGCAACCTCGGTTGCCTCCATGGTTCTGATGGGAGCTTTGTTGTCGACCACAGCCCTGCAGAAGAGCGCCAATGACCATGGGGCCGGTTATGAGAATCAATCCCAAGCTTCCCTCGTCTTAGATCATATTTTACACAATGCTTCCCTCGCCATGGGCAGTGATATGAACAAGGATTCTGATAAAGGGATTCTTGTTGGTTCAGCCGAGACCGGGGATGCTGATACGGTGTGTATTCATCAGGATGTGGATGACAAGGGGGTTATGCATCTGGATTCAGCGCAGGATACGAAGGATGATCACTGGTTGTGCTATTCCTTAAAGACGAGCGGGACAACCAGAGGGATTTATTATTGCTATAAGAGTTACGATTCATCCGTATCTTGTCCGACCTGTCGAGGGGCCTCTGCTTGTAGCGTCACAGATAAATTTTTAGGAACCGCTTCGTCGTGGATTCCAAGGTTTGAGCCCAATGGGCGGCAATTGCTGTTTACCATGAGCATCACGAGTCGTCTTAAGTCCACGTCGGATGTCAAATCCAATGATGGTAGTAATCCTGAAACAACGGTCAGCGGCGGTGTTTCTCCAGCCATGCATTCCATTCCTGTCATTATACCGTGCGTACCAACCATTACGTGTGAGGGCAGGTGTGGGCAGATTAATAATGGATGTCAGGTGGTGGATTGTCCAGGCTGTTTAAGTTCTCAGAAATGCGTTGGAACGAGTTGTGTGCCTAAGGCAACATGGAATAACGACTGGAGCGCTTGTCCTGTTTGTGGGACCAATGTTAAACAGTATCGTACCTGCAGTTCCGGGGACATCAACGATTGTATAGCAGATCAGGGAGGGGCTGAGTGGCAATATTGCAGTATACCCGCGTGTTCCTGGAGTGCGTGTACCTATGGATCCTGCATAGCGGCAACAGGGATGTGCGCGGGGAATCAAACAGGATCTTCGACGTGTAATGGTCCTAATTCTTGTGATCCAGCAGCAAAACCAGCTTGTTCCTCACAATCGTGTACCGCCGCATGTCCTTCAGGCCAAACCTGTATTTCAACAACAGGACAATGTTGTACGTCGATCACATGTCCTGTCGGTGTCTGCGACTCTGCTTATCCTGATAATAAGTGTGGTGGTACGATTGACTGTAGTCAGAATTGCTCAGCGTCCCAATCGTGTAATGTTACTACAAAGAAGTGTGACCCTAACCGTCCCCCTCCATGCAGCGTTACTTCTAATGATTGCAATGGTAAGACGTGTGGGTACGGTAAAGATAATTGTGGAAATCAGGTGGTCTGCGGAGGACAAGCAATCTGCTGTACCCCTACCTGTTCTTCTTGTGGAGTAAAGGATGGTTGTGGGGGAACCTGTCCTGCCTGTTGTCCGGCGACCGGGCCTTGCAATGGGGTTTGTGGCACCAATACTATTCCTAATAGTTGCCAATCAGGGACCTTTGTTGCAGGGACATCGACCACAACTCAGATTACATGGACTTGTAATGGGAGTCCAGCCGTTAAAGGTTGCACGGTGGCAAAAACTTGTAAGCCCATAGTACAGCCTGTGAAGGCGGGTAAAACAGTGACTTGTTCTCAAACGATAAGTTCCGGGGCTTGTTCAGCGCCGCTTAAATTAAATACCTGTGCGGCTAATAATACCGTTACGGATATTCCAGACACTGCTACCAATTATCAATGGAAATGTGCTGGAACCAACGGTACTGTTGTAACCTGTAGCCTGCCAAAGCCAATTGATGGTGTTTGTTCAACAGATACCAACAATGTTTGTATATCCGGAACATCCAAGGACGTCGCAGATACGCCGACACTTTATAAATGGAGTTGTGTTGGATCAAACGGAGGATCTACAGATACTTGTAGTTTATCTAAGCCAATCAATGGCGCTTGCTCAACTAAACTAAATACCTGTGTATCAGCTACGGTCGGTGCCATTAATCCGGTATATCACCAATTAAGCAGCGGTTCTTATTTTACGTGGGATTGTCCTGGATCAAATGGTGGGACGACAGCGCTGAATTGTCAATGGAAGAATGTGATTTCGAATTTGAATCGAGGCCTTTGTAGCACACTGAATAAATGTTATCCTCCCGGGAGTGTTGGTCAAACTTTTGCTTTCGATCCCTCTTCAGGAGGACATGGTCGGGTGTATTACAACGATTGGTCTTGTAGTGCTTCGGGATTTAAGACTGAACATTGTGCAATGGCACAATATAAAAAGCCTGATGGCAGCTGGTCAACGGCCTATTGTCAAAATTTTATAACTTGTCCGGCAAATCCTAGTAATCCTCCCAGCCAGGATATTTGTCAGATATATGGATCATGGTGTTATAACGGTACTAGTAGTAGTCCATTTCAACTGACTGACTGTTGGGGGCCATGTCTATGAGGTTAATTAATATGTTCGTAGAGACGATGCGCAATCAAAGATCTAACCAAGCGACAACGCTGATCGAAATTCTGGTGGCCACCTCGATTGCCTCCATGGTTCTGATGGGAGCCTTGTTGTCAACGACAGCTGTGCAGAAGAGCGTTAATGACCAAGGCGCCAACTATGCGAATAAGTCAGGAAGTTCCGCGGTGTTAGACCACATTTTACGAAACGCCTCCCTGGCCATGGGCAGTGATATGGGGCCTGAATTTGATAAAGGGATTCTGATTGGGAGAGCCGAGACGGGAGATCCAGATACGTTTTGTATTCATCAGAATGTGGATGGCAACGGAGTTACTCTGGATACGGCGCAGGATACGACAAATGACCATTGGCTGTGTTACACCTTATCGGGTGGAGGGGTATACTATTGCTACAAGCCTTATAGTTTGGATCCGACTATTAAGTGTGGTGGTCAACAAACCAATGGTGCCTATACTTCCTATAATTGTGATTATCGAGGCGTCTGTTGTCGTGGGGCCCAGTATTGTCCGTCAGGAGTCACTGGGACGACCTTTTTAGGAACAGCCTCGTCATGGGCGCCGACCTTTGTTTCCACGGGACGGAAATTATCCTTTAACATCAGCATTAACAGTCAAATGGGATCATCCGCCGCACAAAGGGGAGGTCCACCTTCGACTGCCGGTAATTCTGTGACGGGGACAACGGTTAACGGAGGAGTGACACCGGCGATGCATTCGATCGGCTCCTATGTGCCGTGCAGGTCGGATGGTCATGCGTGCGATACAAAAATTTGCGGGACAGCGACGGATAATTGTAGTATACGGGTGGACTGCCTTGATCACTGTACAGATGCCTCTAAGAATCAGAGGTGTGTTATGACAGATACTGATCAATATAAATGTGTTACGGACGGTGGATGGAGCCCTTGGAGTCCGCTGGCCTGTCCTACCTATAGTTGTGGGACTAATGTTATTCGGACTCGTCAATGTAACAATCCAGCCCCTGCCAATGGGGGAAATCCGTGTATAGGAACTACTGGTGATTCTCTTATGACGGAATCACAATCTTGTAATATTCCATTGTGTCAAGTGTACTCTCCATGGAGCGCTTGTTCAGTGACTCTTTGCGGGTCTTCAGGTACCCAAACACGCACATGTACCATATCAGGAGCTCCTTGTGATCCTGCTCAACTGTCAAAAGATTGCACTACCCCCGCCTGTTCCTATAGTTCATGGGGCTCTTGTTCAGCGACTCTTTGTGGGACGTCAGGTACTCAAACGCGTACATGTACCACCGTAGGAGCTAGCTGTGATCCTGCTCAACTGTTAAAAGATTGCACTACTCCCGCTTGTTCCTATAGTGGTTGGGTGGGTGCTTGTGGTGTTTGTGGTTCGAGTACCCAAACGCGTATATGTACCACCGTTGGAGCTACTTGTCCTGCCGATCAATTGTCAAGAATGTGTACTGATTACACCAATTGTTCAAGCTGGAGTGCGTGTACTAACAAGCCTTGTGATGTAACTTCACCAGGCACAGGAGAAGAATGTGGCCCTGGTTATGACTACGCCGCTACTTGTAATGGTCCTAATCCTTGTGATCCAAAAACAAAACCATCATGTACTTCAATAGCTTGTACTCAATCCTGCTCTTCAGGCGGCGATACGTGTTATTCAGGAGGCTGTTGCACTCCTAATTGTGGTGCGGCTGTCGGCTGTGGAAACAGTAATGGCTGTGGGGGTACTTGCGGTCCTTCTGTCTATGGTTGTGCTTACTCTACATGTTCTGCTTGTGCGGGGAAGTGTGGATCTTCTAAAGATATTTGTCTAGGGGGAGCCTATACTGCTGTTAATCCTACAACAACGTTATGGAAATGGAAGTGTGGTACTCTGGTTTGTTCTGTAGGTTTGGACGGTAAGTGTGGAACAGCAACAACAAAGGCCTTTACGTGTCTCCCTGCATCAGGGGTAACGGGGCAAGCTATGGATAGTACTCAGAAGATATTTACTTGGCAGTGCCTTGGTATCAAGGGTGCTAATGGCACTGGCGCAACACTAAGCTGTCCTTCGAGTAGTGATATGAGTGTATGTACAAAAACTGCTTGCACTGCCCCCGCAAAAAAGGCAAAGGGTGGGACTACAAAAGCCTGGACTTGCACTTATAATGGAACATCAGTGAGCTGCCCTTAAACAGATAAAACAGATTAGAAGATATCGGGACACATTTAACAGATAATCGGGACACATTGAATTATTTGGAAGAACCTAATGTGTCCCATTTTCTTTAAGTTTTTTATAAACTAGTTGCACTAGAAGCTTGAATGTGCCCAGCGCCCTGTTTTTGGGGCGATAATAGGGAAGATTAAGAACTTGATTTCGTTAATATATGTGGTATATTTGGTAATTATGATTACCAAATTAGACAGTCTTGATTATCAAAAAATATGAAAAATAAAGGGTATAAACATAAAGTAGTGAAAATTCTTGAGGATCGGTTAAGAGAACCTCGGTCGCGCATTCAAATTCTTTTAGGCCCCAGACAGGTTGGAAAATCATGGGCTATCAACGATGTTCTTCATGGTCTTTTGGGTCCGTATGTTTATGCGCTTGCGGATAGCGAAAAGCCATCACCGGGTATTCAATGGATCACACGGCATTGGTATGAAGCCAGAGATAAAGAGCAGGGCGGAAAAAGAGTTGTATTAGTTTTAGATGAGATTCAGAAAATTAAAGAGTGGTTTAGTGAAGTTAAAAGGCTGTGGGATGAGGACACTTTTGAGAAGAGGGATATTTGTGTTATTTTGCTTGGATCCTCAGCGCTTACATTACAAAAGGGCTTATCAGAAAGTCTGATGGGACGATTTGAAATCATATGGTTTATGCATTGGTCATACACCGAATGTAAGGAAGCTTTTGGATTTTCTTTAGAGGATTATCTCTATTTTGGGGGATACCCCGGTGGCGCCGAGCTTATTCACCATGAAGATCGCTGGCGGCAGTATATTATGCAATCCATTATTGAACCCGTCCTGACCAGAGATATTCCCTTACAAACGGAGGTTCGAAATCCTGCGTTACTCAGGAATTTGTTTTTTCTCGCTTGTGATTATGCGGCCCAAGAGCTTTCTTATAGGAAAATTCAGGGACAATTTAACGACGTTAAAAGTGTTATGACTATTGCCGGATACCAAAGGATGCTTGAACAAACCTATCTTATTTTAGGTCTTCAAAAATGGGCTAAGAAAGATCTTTTAAAAAGAAATTCTTCTCCAAAATGGCTTCCACTGAATTCCGGGCTTATTTCTGCTGTAGAAAACCGTTCCAAGGCAGAAGTTAAGAAGGATGCTGAATATTGGGGACATCTTGTTGAAGCTTCCGTTGGCGCGCATTTGGTTAACGATGGGAAAATTCATAATTATGAGGTTTATTATTGGAGAGAAGATAAAAGTGAAATTGATTTTGTTCTGCGAAAAGGGGACAAGTTATTAGGGATTGAAGTGAAAACCAATTTTGAGAAA
>JADFYF010000058.1 GCA_015233165.1 Candidatus Omnitrophota bacterium | reverse complement strand
ACCAAACGAGAGGATGTGAAGGAGATATTAAAGGAACAAAGCACCTCGGCTGGTTATCTAAAGGTGCTGTTAAAAGGCTTTGAATATAAGCTGGTGAGCATGATAGATCGTGAGAAATTTGACAATCATTTCATGAATTTGCCTGCTTATGGGGATGACTATTGGGCCATTTTACAAGAGTCTGTTAAATTAAAAGTGTTCACGTACAAAGACATCAGAGTCATTAAATCTTTGAGCGGATTCAGCGTTAGGCATATTGAGAACGATAGATATTACTTAGCGGTATTCAAATCGATAACTACTCCCACGGAATTAGAGGATGCTCTACAAGTAGAATTTCTTGATCATGGCGTATGGAAAAATTATGTGGCAGAAGTAGAAAAAGCCATCGAATCCAAGCTTATTTCTAAACAGGAAGACTTAGATATCTTTTTAAATAAATTAGCTGCCGTCAGTCGATGGATGGATTATACAAAGATTATTGAAAAAGCGATTGAGCAGAGATTGATTACTGATGAGAAACAAATCAATACTTATTTAAGTCCATTGCGAGTGACTGGTTATGAATATTGGAACATCAAATTAAAAGCCGTGGAATTTAAGATCGTCAAGAATGATGGTTACCAGGAGATATGGAACCAGATCAATAAAATAGATGCGGACTGGTCAGAGGGGGAGAGATTTTCCAGGGTTATTGCGCAGGTCAATGATCTGATTGCCAGCGATGAGGATCTGAAATTTGCATTACAAAAAATGGCGGATATGCAGGAATGGAATCAATATTCCAGGATCTTGATCAAAGCTATTGAGCAGAAGGTCTTTACCCATAAGGATCAAAACAGCTTAAGAACATATCTGGACAAGTTAGAGAAAGCCAAGAAGCCTAAAGAATATCTGAAGGTCTATTTAAAAGCTGTTGAAGAGGGGCTTATCTGGGACATTGACAAAGAAGCGTTTAATGAAAATTTATGCAACATTGGCCTTAGATCAATTAGTAAGCCACAAATAGAAGAATACGCAGGGATCATATTAAAGGCCATTGATCTAAAGCTGATTAATAATGAAGAGGAGTTAAAGGACCCCTTATCTCAATTAGCTCAAGCTGGGGGTTTTGGCGCTGGAGCATATTCAAAAGTTTTATTAAAAGCCCTTGAATACAAGGTACTTACCCGCCCGCATCAATTAAGACAACCTTTAGAAGTTCTTCTCTCTTGGCAAGGTTGGTCAGGATATGCTCAAGTGATGGTTGAAGCGCTTAAATTAAAGGTTGTCTTGAATTATGAAGATATCAAAGAGTTGCTGGGGGCGCAGTTGGCTACCCCTAAGCAAGAACAGTTTATGTCTGAAGCTACTTTTCCAATCATCTTACAAGTGATCAAGGATGGGAATGAAAGTTTTATCAATGACCTATTTATCAGACTTTTAATTGACCAAATAGAAAAAGCTGGCGATACCACCTATAGTAATTCTAGAAGAGCTGCCTGTCGCTATTTGGTTGATTGGCTGAATGCTCATCCGCAAGGTCTGGGAGACAGTCTCAATAAACGTTTGGCCGATGCTCTTGTTATGGAGGGAACCCACTCCGGCACAGATTTGCATGAGTTAATTTTCTTGTGTGCCCGTTTTGGCATATTAACTAATCGAGAGGCGAATAGTATTTTTGCTGCTGAGACGTCTTGGGCGTTTCTATCTAATACACCTAACAATCCTAATCATTTTAATCTTGCTAATCTTCCTGGCGGATCAGTGGGAGCAATTGTGTATCAAGTCTTAGGATACTCCACTCAGGGGGTTTTAAAAAATGATGTCTATGTGGAGCCAGATCGCCAAGTTGTCATTGAATGGGAAGGTGATGGCAAAAGCGGTGTTTATCAGGATAAGGTGCCCAGTAATCAACGATATAGTCGGGCGCGTTTACGGTCTGCGAAAGGTAAGGTGTATGATTTTATTGCCTATTTAGGAGAACCTTCAGAAAATCTGGGGAGAGAATTTAGGGAAGGACTCCTTCAGGACAATTATGTGATGGGGGTTAACCCAACCCTGGATTTAAAGGTATTAAAAGGAGTGAAGGTTATAAGCGAAGAACAGTGGTTTAAATTTTATTCCCAAGATGCGCCACGGATGCGTAAGGTGCGGACTATTTGGAATAATAATCAAAAGTATCATGTGGCTTTCTTAGGTTTTAATTCAAGATTGTCTTATGCGCTGTATCAGATCATTGAATCGGGAGCTATTTTTATGGCCTGTATGAATGGAGGAGAATTTCAAAATCGTTTACTAAATGAAAAGAGAAAGACGGATCAATATCTAACGGAGAGTTTATCCAAGTTTCAGGATCGATTAATATCATTCTTAAAACAAGTGAGTCTTGATCTTCGCATGCTTCCTAAATACAAATATTTACAAAATAAAGGGAATGAACAGATGTTGCAGGGTGTCAGGAATGCCGTTAAATATTTATATGAGCAAGGATCGCTTAAGCAATTAGGCATTGAACTGCCTGATAGGGCAAGATGGGAGCATATAGAGAATTTCTCAGAAGAAGAGTTGGCTGATATCTGGGAACAAATGATCTCGAATCCCAAAGCCAAGGACATTCTGAAACAAATGAATCAAAAATTCCTACCCATCAGGATGACGTTTGAATTTTGGGGAGATCTATATAAGCTCGATCAAGTTCAGGGGGTTCGAGCCATTAATATGATTATGAGTCGTATGAATGAGTATTTTGGAACGAGCTATCAGCCTTTAGCCGAAGATGCGAGTGCAGACATAATACAGAGCAGATATCAGGAAGTCTTAAAGAATTTAAAATTAGATGAGGTTTTATATTCTTCCAATCTTATAGGATCGCTGAACGAATATCTTACTTTTGATGAAATTAAACTTATGGAACGTATAGGTGAAGCGTTTATGATTGGTCAGTACAGCGGTGTAGTAACACCTAATCAATTATTTGAAAATGGTTTTAAGGAGGGAAAGGAAATATTAAATAAATTAAGGGGTTTAAATTTATTGACAGATGATAATCAATATCTACGTGGAGTAGAACCGCTAAAGTCTAAATTGAAAGCATCCTTTCCGTTATATTCTGAGATAAAACTTGATATCATTGAGAGTATTCTTGAAAGCAGTATCCATAGGAAGGATGTTTCTCACTATCTTGTTTTTGGGAAAATGAACATCGTCAGTCAACCTCTACAACCGAAAGCCAAAGAGAAAGAAAAGGAAAAAGAAATTGAACCTTTTGCTTATCTTCATTTAGATGAACGCCTAAGCGAAAGTATAAGTGATCCACTCTTAAGGGGACGAAGAAATCTCTTAGGACAAGGTAAGACCGCAAGGGCTCTGATAACGAATCTTGGTTTCAATAATTTGGATAAGTTATCTGTTCTTGTTTATTCCAAGAATTCTGATTTTTATTCAACATCCCTTTCAGTCCTGGATATTCCCTTAGCCGGACAAGAATGGATCACAGTAAAATTACGTGATGAGGCTAAGACCAGCAAGAAAGAAGGGGACAGCGCCCAGATGACTGAGGCGGATCGGGCGATGAGGTCCAATACTGGTGGTATCGACTTAACCTCAGACAAAGCCCTGCAGGTCAAGAATGATGGCAATGGCGAGATAAAATTCCACCTCGATTCTGCCCAATTAACTCAACTTCAAAACGCCCCTGGCTTTTATCCGGTGATTATCAGTATTGAGCCCCTCGATAACCTCAAAGCTTTTCTGTGTTTCAACTTGTGAAGCCTGTAAGAAATGCTATACTTTAATCAGAGTTGAATAGTATTAATCAATACTAATCAGGAGGTTTAGAATGACTGTTGAAACTATTCCCGCTGTAATGGCGCGCACACATTTTGGGGAAATTATGAAAAAGTCTTATAAAAAAGGCTCCCGTTTTGTTGTTGAGAAATCCGGTATCCCCATGGTGGTTATTCTTAACGCCCAGGACTATGCCCGCATGGTAGAAGCCGGTGAAGAACGATTTAAGATTCTGGACCGTATTAAATCAAAACTGCCTGACCTTTCTGAAAATGTGGTTTCTGAAGATGTTGCTAAAGCTGTAACTGCTATAAGAAAACGGCATGCTTAAAGTTGTTATTGATACCAACCAATTTGTAAGCTCTTTGATTTCCAAAAAAGGAAAATCAGCGCAGCTTGTTGATCTTTGGCGTCAACAACACTTCATTCTTCTCACAAGTCCTGAAATTATCAACGAAATCAAAAAAGTCCTGGAATATCCCCATATTATTAAAAAGTACAAACTCAATAAGGCGGATATACAATCTTTATTGATTTTAATAGAGCACGAAGCGGTTACAGTGCCAACCCCACCTGTCGTTAATGTGATTAAAGACGATCCCGATGATAATAAATTCTTAGCCTGCGCGCTAGCGGCCCAAGCGGAATATATCGTTACAGGAGACCAGCATCTGTTAAGTTTAGGCAGATATGGCTCAATTTTAATTGTTACTGTAAAGGATTTTCTGTTAATCTGTCCCTAATTCCAATGAAAGGTTTTCTATGGTCGTTCGTCACTCGTTTGTATTCTTTTTTATATCGCTGATGAGCTTAGCGTTGACTGGCTATGCCCTGGCATCCGGAACAGTCAGCGGGACTATTAAATTTGACGGTAAGGCGCCTCATTTTAGAGCGATTCCTATGGATGCTGATCCGATCTGTTTATCCTTGCACAAAGAAATCGTTCTTCCTCAAACAATTGTTTTAGGCAATGGCAACACCTTAGGCAACGTCTTTGTCTACGTTAAAAGTGGTTTAACCCAGACGGATTTTCCTATACCCAGCGAACCGATCGTGATTGATCAAAAAGGCTGTAATTATTTTCCTCATGTTCTGGGTATCAGGGTTAACCAAAAAGTAAGAATCCTTAACCCCGACGGAACTCTTCACAATGTGCATGCGATGACTAAGGTGAATGAAGAATTTAATATGGCTATGCCCCAATTCCGTAAAGAAGCTGAAAAGATTTTTAATAAGCCGGAGTTTATGTTTGCTTTGAAATGTGACGTCCATCCCTGGATGGGGGCTTGGATTGCTGTTATGTCTCATCCTTATTTTACAGTGACCCAAACCGATGGTAAATTTGAAATCAAGGGACTTCCTAACGGAACCTACGAAATTGAAGCCTGGCATGAAAAATTAGGAACAAAAACAGCGACGATTACCATTACAGATGGGGCAACTCAAACGTCTGATTTTACTTTTGCAGCTCCGAGTCAATCTTAATAAGAGGAGGGATCATGGGCATTAAAGGTATTCACATTGTTCTGATTTTGGTCTCAGTTCTTTTGGCCCTGGTCTTTGGATTTTGGGGAGTCACTCATGATTTTCGGGGTTTAGGATATTTCTCTTTTGCAACGTCTGTGGCCTTGATTATTTATGGCATTCTCTTTATAAGAAAAGCAAAGGTTTTATAAAATGGTCTTTTGTTCCGTATGTTTTGGAGATCCTTCATCGCCTTTAACCAAAGGATATAATCTGGGAATTCTCTTCTTATTGGTTCTTACTTCTTTAGTTTTAGGATCTTTTGGTTTACTTTTCTGGAAGATTCGTAAAAAAACACCCAAACATTAAATTAGGAGTCCTCAATGGAAACAAAATTAGTGTCTTTGCGACGTTTTTCTAAGTTTATGTGTCTGCTGACGTTCTCCTTAATTTTCTTGGGAGCCCTGGTGAAAAGCACAGAATCCGGCTTATCTGTTCCCGATTGGCCGACGACGTATGGAAAATTCATGTTTGCCTTTCCTTTAGACCAGATGGCAGGAGGGATCAAGTATGAACATACGCATCGCATGCTGGCTTCCATTGTAGGCCTCTTAACCCTAGGTTTATGCATCTGGCTTTTACGCTCGTCCGTTGGTACCTGGATCAAGCGTTTAGGTATCGCAGCCTTTGTGGCCGTTGTTGCTCAGGGCGTTTTAGGAGGCTTGGCTGTCAGATATTTTCTTCCTGTTTGGCTATCTACCTTTCACGGTGTTCTTGCACATCTGTTCTTGATCATTCTGATCATGATTGCCTATGGTTTATCTATGGAACATAATCATCGACGACATCTTGAAGATGCCGCAGAAGGTCAATGGATTAAGATGGTTCTCATTTTCACAGGGATGGTTTTTATTCAACTCATTTTAGGAAATATCATGCGACACACTCAGTCGGGCTTAGCTATTCCTGACTTTCCAACCATGGGAGGAAGCCTGTGGCCAACAATGGATCAGGCGATGTTGAATCATATCAATGCCTGGCGATTTGAAAACAATATGGATCCGGTCACCAAGGTTCAGGTTCATATCCATCTCTGGCATCGCATCTGGGCTCTTCTAATTTTATTAAAGTTGGGATATATCAATTATCTGGCGTACAAGAAATATTTGAATAAGCCGTTAATCATCAAGACCCTGTTCTTACTGAATATCGCTGTTGCGCTCCAGATTATGTTAGGCATTTCCACCGTCTTGTTTATGAAGGAAGTGGTGGTTACAACCTGCCATGTCACCATAGGAGCCTTTGTTCTGGGGCTGAGTTTTTTATTACTTTTACGTTCCAGTCCTTGTACCTGGGATTCGTTTAAAAAACAGCTGAAAAGAAAATGAATAGAAAATTAATCAACGGATACATCGAACTCTCCAAGCCCCGCATCATGATGCTGATCTTGGTGACCACGACGCTGGGATTCTATTTTGGGGATCGAGGCATTCATCATCCTTGGGTCTTGTTTTATACACTCTTAGGTGCTGCTTTAACCTGCGGAGGATCGGGAGCCCTGAATCACTTCTTGGAACGTGATACAGATGCTTTAATGAACAGAACAAAAAACAGACCAATTCCCACGGGTCTCATTGCCCCGGGGGATGCTTTAGGATTTGGTGTTTCTTTAATTCTTCTTGGTTTAGTTATTCTATACCTTAAGGTCAATGTTTTAACAGCCTTCTTAAGCCTTCTGACAGCCTTTCTATATATTTTAGTCTATACCCCTATGAAGAAGTTAAGTTGGTTGAATACTACCATCGGAGCTATTCCAGGAGCATTACCAACGATAGGAGGGTGGGCTGCTGCTAGAGGAGAGTTAGGCTTTGAAGCCTGGGTTTTATTTTTTATCTTGTTTACATGGCAGCATCCGCATTTTTATGCGATTGCTTGGATGTTTAAAGAAGATTACAAAAAAGCAGGATTTAAAATGCTTCCGGTTGTTTACCCGGATAGCTGGTTTACCTTGGTTCAAATCATGGCATTTACCTTCGCGTTGGTTTGTTTTTCTATTGTTCCATGTATGATGGGGATGTCAGGGAAGATTTACTTTTGGGGAGCTTTATTCTTAGGGGGGGGATTCCTATGGTACGCGTGGAAATTTCAAGATGCACCTTCACATGTCACAGCTCGTAAAATTCTATTGGCTTCTGTCATTTATTTGCCTCTTTTATTTTTATTCATCATTATTGACAATATACTATAAAGAAACCATGACACTTCCTTTATTACCGACAATCAATGCTTCTTTGAACGCTTTAGCTGGGATTTTCTTAATTCTAGGATTTATGGCTATTAAACGTTCTGATCGAATGCTGCATAAAAAATGTATGTTTGCCGCCGTTGTATCCTCAATTTTATTTTTATGCTCTTATCTCTACTATCACTTTACTTCCAGAGGGGTTAGTCATTACCAGGGAAAGGGGATTAGCAGGGGCATTTATTTGACCGTCTTAGGAACACATACGCCTTTGGCTGTAGTCATAATACCCTTTATTATCATAGCTATTAACTACGCCTTGAAGAGTCGCTTTGACAAACACATCCAAATTACGAAATGGTTGTATCCTACCTGGCTTTATGTGTCTATAACGGGGGTAGTGATTTATTTAATGCTCTACATTTTTCCTGCAGGGTAAATGAATTGGTCTCATTAAAAATTGTCCTCGTTTCTTGGCTTGTCCCCAGACGAAATTAAACTGTCCCAGAAGAGTTCCAAAGAATAAAAGTCCCATTTGATAGACCGGAGGAACCAGAGGAATATATACTAAAACAACAACCCAAAAGGGAGTATGGTCATTAATACCGACCATATGAAAGATGGCTTTCTTCGCGGGTAAAATAAACATGCCTGCTAAAGAATACGCAATCATGATTAACCAATAATCACGGTCACTAGAAATATTCCATTTTGTTTTGATTCTTGTCTTGCTAGCTAATAAAACAACTCCAACAACACAGATAATCGTTATTCTAATGATCCAATGTTTGTAATCCATGCGATTTTCCTCGTTCTAATCTGATTAACACAGCTCTGATAAAAAACTATCCCTAGTATCAAGGACACCAGGGATAGCAAAGATAATCTACATAAAGAACCGTCTATCCTAACGTATTTATTTAGGAGGAGCTAACGGAGTTTTTCTCTGTGTAAGAATTGGTAATTCTTTAGATTTGGAAGCATTAAGGCTTATATAGCTCTTAAATTTTTCAGGAATATCAGAATCTGTAAAAATAGCTTGAACGGGACATTCAGGAATACAGGCGCCGCAATCAATACAAACATCCGGATCAATAACGAGCATTTCCGCATCTTCATGGAAGCAATCGACAGGACATACAGTAACGCAATCGGTGTACTTACATTTAACACAGGGTTCTGCAACTATGTGGGCCATACAAATCTCCTCGAGTAATTGTTAATAAATAATTGTTAAAAGTATCACATTAAAGATCAAATGTCAATAATGAGCCGGTTGCATTGGAACAGTCTTTGTTCGGACGGTCCTATGGAGAAACTTGGTTTGACGTTTATCTTGTAAACCTTGCCCCTTTAAGAGACGCACAAATTTCTCAGCAAAGTACTGCACAAAAGCTTTAAATCCATGGAGTTTTCTTAAGAAGTCACCCATGGTCGTAATTGAAATAAACATGCGCCAAATTTGTTTCGGACGCAGATAAAATTCTTTTAAACCAATATCAATATGCTCATCAATATCCTTGTGTGAAAATTGAGGATAGGACAACAAGGTGCGCTGTTCACCTGACTCGGTCAACCAATCACGCCAATCCTTAGCCAAAATATAGTTGTTATCCTTAGCCCACTTATAAAGAGAGGTGCCGGGATAAGAAGCAACGCCAGTAATTTGAATGGTATCTAACGGCATCGATTTAGCCAGTTCAATGGTTTTACGAGCGCTTTCCTTGGTTTCACCAGGAGCTCCAATCATAAAACAGCCATGAATGGTAAAACCATTTTTATGAGCTGTTTCAGAATATTGACGAGCCATATCGACGGACACGCCACCCTTACGGATCACACGGAGGTGTTCATCGGTTCCAAATTCGAAACCTGTCATCAGCATACGGCAGCCCGCTTTACGCATCAAAGGCAGAAGATCCAGATCAGTGTTAACACGCATATTGCACGACCAGGAAATACGTTTGTTGATCCCTTTTTCAATAATTAGATTACAGACATCAATCACATGCTGACGTTCAGCGGCAAAGGTATCTGTTTCAAACATGATTTCACGGATTTGAGGATGAAGTTTCAAGTCATGTTCCATTTCAGCAACAACTAATTCTGCCGTACGGTTACGTAATTTATAACCATACATCAACTGAGGATCCCGGCAGAAGGTACAAGCGTTGTTACAGCCACGACCAGTCATCAGGGTTAAGAAAGGAAATTTTTTTCCACCATCAGGATACCATTCCGGCTTAATCAATTGCCAGGCGGGAAAGGGAAGAAGATTAACATCAATATCAGGACGAGGAAGGTTTTTTCTAACCAAGCCGTTTTTTACCCAACAAAGACCTAGATTCTGAGAATCTTCAATCCCATTAGCTAAATCACGAAGGGTGAAATCATATTCGCGAGGCATAATGTAATCGACCACGCCTTTAGCAATTTCAAACGTATTATCAATCTCAGCGGTAGCATGTTGGCCTACAAAAACAATTTTACAACCAGCCTTTTTTTTAATGATACGCGCTTGTTCGATGTCCGCATAAATCGAGGGGGTCGTAACATGCATAACTAGGAGTTCTGGTTTAAGATCAACGGCCGTATTTATTGATTCTTCCGCAGTAAAATTACGGGCCGCAGCTTCTACATAATGAACATTGTGGCCATGATCAATCAGTACTTGAGCTGCTGTTAACAGGTATTCTGGATGGCGTTGAACACGACCGCGAGATTTAGCCGCCCAGCGGGCAACTCGTACGAAATTGTCTCCAAAGGAGGGATTAAGAATAACAATATTCATAGGGGGTTCCATATATTTAGTGGTTTAAAAGCCTTGATATCCTATATGTGGTATCTTCAGGTTGCAATAAAAATCTATGGAATATGAAAAGTAAAACTCATTTGCGTTTAAGGGGTCTTATGTTATAATCCCGACTTCTTTAAACAAAAATACTTAAGGTGATTCATGATTTCAGCAAGTAATGTTTCGTTACAATTTGGTAAACGCGTCTTATTTGACAACGTCACCGTAACCTTTAATCCTGGTAATTGCTATGGGATCATTG